>CANHKJ010000235.1 GCA_947460915.1 Verrucomicrobiia bacterium | reverse complement strand
CGATCAAGCACGGGTTCGCGACATACATCCAAACGAAAGCTCGGGCTGGTGACCAGCGTGGGAATTTCCTCGTGATCTTGCGCCAGAAGCGATGTTGCTCTCGCCATGCCGAGTGGATTGTTCGTGGCGGGAAATTTTCCATCGAGCATGCGCAACAAATTGTTATTCATCGAAAGCATAAACATCGTCGCCGCTGCATGTTCACAAAAATGCGCCACCGTGCACGAGCACGAGGTATCCATGTCCCAGTCCCCTTGGTGCATCCAAAAATTCAGCTCTAGGCGCGCCAACGGCTTGCTCGCACAGGTCGCCATCACCGAGACATTTTCGTCATCGAGTGCCTCCACCTGCACATCGTTCACCTTGCGATCACGCGCGAGTTTTTTCGCCGCCCCGAGATTTTCCTCATCAAAGCGATCAAGCCAATCCTCAAGCGTCAAATACTCTTGGAGGATCTCAACATTGCGCATGGCGCATGTTCAATCGAACTGTGTTTTTTGGCAAGCATGGAATCGGAGAAAATCAGCTCATTCTTGACCAGCGGCCAGCTCTCTGCGCATGGTCACCGATATGGAGTTCGCGATACTTGGGAGTGGTAGTGCAGGCAATGCGACATTGGCAAAAACTGAACGCGTCAACTTATTGATTGATGCCGGTCTATCCGCCAAGCAGCTGCAAATGCGCATCGACCAAATGGGCCTCGATCGCATCGATGCCATTCTCATCACTCACGAACACGGCGATCATGTACGGGGTTTAAAAACTTTGCTCAAAAAGTCCACGATCCCCCTCTACGCTACCGCAGCAACCGCCCACGTCTTGCGCCAATCTGGCATCGAGGCCTCCTGGAAAACCTTTGATGCCGGCCAATCGTTCAGTATTGGCGATGCCGAAATCCAAAGCTTTGCGATCCTCCATGATGCAGTAGATCCCGTCGGCTATGTGATTCGCGCAGCGTCAAAAAATCTTGGTATCATCAGCGATGCGGGACACGTCACTCACAGCGTCACCCAGCACCTTCAAGGCCTACACGGCATCTACTTGGAAGCAAATTACGACGATGAACTCCTCGCTGCCGATACCAAACGTCCATGGAGCATCAAGCAACGCATCAGCTCACGCCACGGCCATTTATCCAATAAACAAGCCGCAGAGCTTTTAGAAAACATCAGCCACCCCGCCCTTCGGCAAGTCGTACTCGGCCACCTCAGCGGAGATTGCAACTGCAGCAAGATTGCCACCCGAATCATGCAAGATGTCCTAGCAAAAAAGGGACTTGCGCACGTCAGCATCTGCTGTGCCAGCCAAGACGAACCCCGCGGCTGGTGGTCACTGTAACGCCATCCATTTCACCTACCCCTTCTGGAATTTCCTTGCTTTGCCCAAAATCCCGCTGACAATTTCCTCCATGCGAACTCTCCTGCTTTCCCTGCTCTCAATGAGTTGCCTCCATGCCATCGACCACGGGCCCTACATCCAGTGGTTTCAAGATCCCTGCCATGAAGCCGAAATCCGTTGGGTCGACCGTTCAGGATTTCAGGCAAAAGAAGGCGAGTGGTCGCTCGGCCGTGCTGGTTTCGGCTACGGCGATAACGACGACCAAACCACGCTCAATGGCATGCAGAACAAATACACCATCGTATCGATTCGCAAAAAAATCACCCTCGCAGCGCCTGCTAACGCCGATGATGAATTGATCGTCGAGGCTCTCTACGATGATGGCTTCGTGCTCTACATTGATGGCAAAGAAGTTCTGCGAAAAAACTCAACAGGTGACGATGCCGAGCTGGAGGCACCAGAGGGGCACGAGGCAAAAGCTTGGGAAACTTTTTCTCTAGGAAAAATTGCGAGCAGCCTCAAAACGGGATCGATCGTCGCCGTGCAAGGTGTCAACGACAAGCTCGATAGCAGTGACTTCTCTCTCGATATACGCCTGAGCATCAAGGGCAAAACCAGCACCGAGCTTATCACCCGCAGTGACTCTTGGGAGTATCTCGTCAACCAAATCCCCGAAAAAGACTGGCGCACCTCTACCAGTCTACCTGATGCGGTGCCCTGGAAAGCGGATGCGCAATACTCTCTGGGCTATCGCCCCGTTGGGAAAGGAGAAATGACCTGGACTAACGCCAACTCACACCTATTCGCCCGCACAGAAAGCAAGGTTTTTTCCGTTTCTCTACAAGGCCTCAAAGCTGATACCCGTTACGAATTTTCTATCCGCAACGAAAGCACACAAGAAATCAGCGGCCCTCATCTCATGCAAACAGCGCCCGAGACTTTTCGCCCCATGCATTTTGTCATTGGCGGTGACATGTTTCACACCTTGCCCTTACTCGATGCCATGAACCTTCGCTGCGGCCAAGAAGATCCCCTCTTCGCAGCGCTCATTGGCGATCACGCCTACACCAACAACGGCAATACCGACCGCTGGTATCAATGGATCGACTCGTGGGTCAAGCACTGCCGAGCCAAAGATGGCAGACTCATCCCAATGGTAATGGGCATTGGAAATCACGAAGTCGCAGGTGGTGGATATTTCCCCGAAAACAACACACCAACCCCAGACAAGGCCGATGAATACTACACACTCTTTCGCATGCCCTCAGAGGGTAGCCGAGTGATTTCTCGCTATGCCATTGATTTCGGAAACTACCTGAGCTTCATCCTTCTCGACTCAGGGCATACAGAAGCAATCTCTCGCCAAGTTCCGTTTCTTGCGCAAAGCAGTGCGAACCGCAAAAAAACACCCTTTCTTTTTGCTGCTTACCATCGCCCCGCTTGGGGATCAGGATGCAAAGATGATGCCGTTGACATCCAGCAAAAATGGTGTCCCATCTTCGAAAAAAATAGCGTCGATGCTGTCTTCGAGCACGATCATCACACCTACAAACGCACTTGGCCACTCACTGCTGGCAAACGTGACGATGCAAATGGCATTCCCTACCTCGGAGACGGAGCTTGGGGAGTGGCTGTGCGCAACCCGTCCAAGGCAGAATTGCAGAAACGTCCATGGATCGCGAAACAAGCGCCAATCAATCATTTGATACGAGTCACCCTCGCCAAGGATGAATTCACTTGCGATGCCCTCACGGCCGACGGCAAAACCTTCGACAGCGGCACCTATCCTCTTCGCAAGTAGAAAAAGCATCAGACGCCCCCATGAAAGATCAGCATTTCGAAACAAATTCGGCCGTTGCACGGTGAAATTTTGCAATTTTTTCCGGGATAGCTTGACTTTTTTTCTCGAATCTCTAAAATTTTGCCCCCGCGCGTTGGAACCGCGTGGAAAAAGTGTCCCTTCTTTATGAAAAATAATCTTCATCCCAACTACAATCCTGTCGTGTTTGTTGACATGACCACGGGTGCTCGTGTGATCACACGCTCCACCAAATCATCGGACCGCAAAGAAGTCATTGATGGCGTCGAGCACAGCGTAATCACTGTCGGTATCACTTCAGACTCCCATCCGTTCTTCACAGGGCAGAAGCAGTTTGTTGACACCGAAGGTCGCATCGACAAGTTCCAAAAACGTTTCGGCGCATCGATTCGCCGCACGACCAAGCCCAAGCTGTAATCAACCAGTTGCTTGGTTATACGGACCGCCGAACAACACGGTCCGCGACTACTTTCCTTTGTTGTCTATTGTTGTTTTTACCACCTGTCCCAGTTCCGCTGGTGACAGGTGGTTTTTTTTGGAAATAATAAAAAATAAAGTAATAAATATAAAGTGACAGACACTTTGTAGATAATTTCCTTGCACATAGGTTTTTATCACCTAGTATCAACGCATGCGCAAGGCACGATGGCTAGCACCATGGAAAGATTCGCGGGTAAAACCGGCGATTTACCACTGCATTTCTCGTGTGGTCGATAGGCGTTTTGTTTTTGGCGATGGAGAACGTGAGCAATTTCGCACATATATGCGAATGTATGAGAATTTTTCGGGGATTCGCGTGCTGGCATACTGTGTGATGTCCAATCACATCCACCTCCTTCTCGAAGTCCCACCGATACCTATCGGTGGTTTGAGCGATCGGGAATTGCTCCTTCGCTTGCGGTCCATATACAGCGAAGCTATCGTTGCCGAGGTAGAAAAGCAACTCATCGCCGCACGCACAAAAGGCCTCAGCGCGGTGGCGGAGGAAATTCATCAACGCTACACCTACCGCATGCATAATCTGAGCCAGTTTATGAAAACCGTCATGCAGCGAATGACTCAATGGTACAACCGACAAAATGAACGCAGCGGCACCTTGTGGGAAGAACGATTCAAGAGCGTGATCGTAGAAAGTGGCATCGCTGCACGGATGATCGCAGCTTATATTGACCTCAATCCTGTACGAGCCGGTATAGTCACCGATCCCGCAAAATATCGTTGGTCTAGCTATGGAGAAGCGATCGGCGGTGGATCGAAGGGCAACGGCAAAAAGGCACGCGAAGGACTAGTGCGAGCATGCATGAGTCACAAAGGCCTCGGATTTGATGCCACGAAATGGAATGACGTCGCGAAAATCTACCGCAAAATGTTAGGCCTGGCTCTTGAGCGTAAGAGCGGAGAAGCGAAGGTAGAAGTGACAGCCTTCAAAAACAAACGTCTCGCCACAGTGACGCAAAAGTCTTTACAACATGCTGGAAAACCAGACCCGAATGCGGTGAAGCACGATGACAACGAAACCGTGCTCCAAGACCTAAAGATGGCAGAAATGCTCGCACATCGCATCCGATACTTCAGTGATGGCGCGGTGATTGGCAGCAAAATTTTTGTAAATGAAGCCTTTGCGCTGGCTCGTGAAAAGTTCAGCACCAGTCGAAAAGACGGAGCCCGTAAAATGCGTGGTGCCGCTGAATCCGCAGCAGGCGTTCTCTGGTCAGCCCGAGATCTGCGTTTG
>CANHKJ010000234.1 GCA_947460915.1 Verrucomicrobiia bacterium | reverse complement strand
GCTTTCATCACGAGGTGACGGAAATCAATTGCATCCAAATTGTGAATGTTGACAGGGCTGTCGAGGAGTTTGCCGTCGATCACGGTGTCATCACGCAAGCGAGATTGTGCATCACCCTCTTTGATGTCGCGATGCGGAAACCAGAGTTGCACCGGTGGATTCACAACAAATGCCAAGCTCGATGTTTCCTTCTTGAGCAAGGGTGCAATTTTTTCTGCATTGATCTCAATCTTTGGAGCGATCTCCCAACCGCGTTTGCCTGCATTCTCAGCTTTTGACTTAGCAGTGGTCCATTCATCACGCAATGCATCTGTGCGCACAGCAGCATTATTAGCTCGGGAGTCGAGGTGATTCTTACAAACGCGCTTCAGCAAAGCGACAGTCAATTCGGATCTCTTACTTACGGTTTCACCCTCGATCAAAACATCTTCTGCGAGGGTAATTTTCGATCCTTTCTCCGTTGCTTGACGGAGAATCTCTTCCACCCAAGCGCCATGATAACGAACGGTGCTAAAAGTCAGCTTTTCAGCTTGGACTCGAATCACGTCTTCGCCTACTTCTTTACCATCGGCATCGAGAGTGTTTTTGTCATAGTTCAAGTGACCTTCAAGGATCGTATAATCATCCAAACGAACGGCTTGGTGATGGAACTTAACGTTGTATTCGATGCCCTTGAGCAACATGAAAATCACGGCACAAATGAGGGTGAACGCCATGTTGATCTGGAACATGCGCCATTTGCGCAACTTAAGACCAGCCCAAGCGAAAACGACAGTGACCGATGATGCGATGAGCACAAAGGTGTTGATAAGGCCGGGAAGCACAGGTAGCGCACGTTCTGGCCATGGATAATCGGCACCAAGGCGCAAGTAAACATAGGACGAGAAAAAGCCACCGAACAACATCACCTCAGAGGCGAGGAACAACCAAATAGCAATCTTGGAATTGACCATTCCTGTGTCTTTGCGCGGCGTAAAAATATAGGGAATTTCCATAAATGACGTGAGAAAAGTTTAACAAGTGAAAAGATATCAATGATGAGCGGTAGGTGCAGTCGCGGGAGCTTCTTTCGGTGCGTCAACTTTGGGCTTTTCCCACTGTGGGGTATAGTCTTTGTCTGCACCGGGCTGACTGTATTCGTATGGCCCACGGTAGGTGGCAACATCGAAGGTGAAATTCCCGTGACCTGGAGGCGTTGGCGTAGCCCACTCCAATGTGGTCGCATTCCATGGGTTGTCGCTCTCCACTTTTTTGCCGCGGAACAACGAGAAGAATATGTTGATGATGAAGGGAAGTTGGAACAATGCCATCAACCAAGCAGCCCAAGACATCGTGATGTTGAGATCGATGTGCTCTGCAACAGTCTTGCCGAAAACGTTGGCAGAATCAGCTGCTTTCGCAAGGTAAGCATCACCACCGTTGTACCAACGACGGTGGAATCCGGCCATACCTTGAATCAACATCGGGAAGAACAAGAAGTTCATGCAGATCAATGTTGGCCAAAAGTGCAAATGATTGAGCGCTTTGCTCATGTGACGACCTGTGATTTTCGGATACCAGTGATGGACTCCACCAAACAGGCCGAACAAAATACCAGGAGCAACTACGTAATGGAAGTGACCAATGACGTAGTAAGTATCGTGAAGATGAAGATCAACCAAGTTAAACGCCAAGGGGAGACCTGTCAGACCACCAATACCGAACATCGGAATGAATGCACAAGCCCAGATCATCGCGGGAGTGAAACGAATCGAACCGCCCCACAAAGAGATCATCAATGCAGTCAACAAGATCACTGATGGCACCGAGATCAAAACTGTTGTAATCTGGAACCAAGTCGAAATTTTTGGCCCCATGCCTGTAAGATACATGTGGTGAGCCCAGACGATGAAGGAAAGGAAGCCCAGCACAATGACACCATAGACCATGGATTTGTAACCCCACATCGGACGACGAGTGTTTGCAGGAATGATTTCCGCCACACATGCGATCGATGGGAGCAAGAGAACATAAACCTCAGGGTGACCGAGGAACCAGAACAAATGCTGGAACAACAAGGGGCTACCGCCGCCTGAGAGTTCTGCCAAGCCTTCCGATTTGGTAAAGAGGCCCGAGGGCATGAAGAAAGAAGAGTGGAAAACGCGATCCACCAACTGCATGATGCCCGCAGCCTCAAGAGGAGGGAAAGCGAGCAAGAGTAGGAAGCCCGTCACAAGCATCGCCCAAACAAAGAAAGGCAAACGCATCCAAGTCATACCACGAGCACGCAAGTTAATGATGGTGGTGATGAAATTGACCGAACCGAGCAAGGAGGACGTAATGAGCAGCACCAAGCCGAGTAGCCATTGTGTTTGCCCTGCTAACCACTGATTGACAATCTGCCCGTCCGCGAATCCAGCCAAGGGCGAGTAGTTGGTCCAGCCAGATTTCGCCGCGCCAGACTCCATGAAAAAGGATGCACACATGGTCAAGCCACCCAGCAAGTAGATCCAATACGAAAGCATGTTCAGCTTGGGAAACGCCATGTCAACTGCGCCAATTTGCAGCGGAGTGACATAGTTACCGAAGGCACCAAACCCTAGAGGCACCACGCCAAGGAAAACCATGATCGTGCCGTGCATGGCGCCGAACATGTTGTAAGCATCACCTGTTACTTTACCATCCTGCAACCAACGTGCTTTCCAGGTGTCGGTAAAGATCCAGCTCATCCAACCCGGAAGTGGCTCATGTGGATAGGCGATCGACCAACGCATCACCATCATCAGGTAAAAACCAAAGAGTAGGAACAACATCGCCGTAATGCCATACTGAATGCCGATGGTTTTGTGGTCCGTCGAAAACACATACTTCTGGAGGAAACCTGGCTCATGATGATGCCCGTGATCGTCATGATGACTGTGGTCTGCGGTGGCTGCGTGTGCGCTCATGTAGGAAAAATTGTGGTTTGGAGATGAAAACAAGCCCTGATAAACCAAGCATTCCACAGTTTTTGCTGCATGAACTGCTGTTTGCTTCCCAGAAATTGCCTGCGACAAATTGTACGCGCAAACAAGCCTTGTAAAGGAAAAGATGCGTTTTGGGGCAACTTTGTGAAAAATTTCACAAGCTCAGCCACACGGCAGCGTTTCGCCTTAGCCGACAAGCCCCATTTGCTCGCGACGCGCCCCCACAAATGTCGCCCACGAGGCCTCCTGATGTTTTTCTCTGATGCCAAAATCAGGCTTCCAACGCGGAGCCACTGGCTTGGTCCGAGGATGCATATTTGCCTCATGCGGCAGCTTATTTCCCTTGCGTGTATTGCATTTCACGCAGGAGGTTACGATATTGTCCCAGCTTGTTTTGCCGCCCTTTTGCCTTGGAATCACGTGATCGAGATTGAGATCTGACTCAGCAAAAGCCCGATGACAATATTGGCAGGTATATTGATCACGCCAAAACACGTTGCGACGTGAAAAAGTCACTTCCTTGCTCGGAATCTTATCGTAGATCGATAAAACGATGATTTTCGGCACTCGCAGACCGATCCGCACTGAGTGAATCATCACATCCGAGGGCACACGTTGAGAATACTGCAGCCATGAATCGAAGTCGTGAGTCTCATACATTTCCTCACCATCTTCCTGCACTACTCGGGCGTGACCGATGCTCAACAAGTGCACCGCGCGCCGCGCCGTACACGTCTGAACCGCCTGCCAGTTGCGATTCAATACCAAAACGGCTCTCTGCAATGCGTCATCCATGATCTACCACTGAGCCATTAGCGCAAAAAAACCGCGGACGCAAGGAGGAAAGATGAAATTTCCTCCGATCTAACCTGTGAATTCATTCACGCCAACCATTACAGTGGCAGGATGATGCGTGGACCGAGATGTTTCGGTTCAGTATGCAAGACATGGAGATCCAGCCACATCATAACTCGCGCCCCGAGCTCTCGCACTTTGGTTTTGCGACCACCGCGCCCTTCCACGTCTCGTGCATTGAAACCAATCACCCGCATGTCGTGGGAACGCCCAATGCAAATCGCTCGCTCATTCTGAAATTTTTGACTAATGACAATGCAGTCGCTGATGCCAAAGACTTTTTTGCAACGCAACACGGAATCCAGAGTGCGCAAGCCCGCGTAGTCGCATACCACCTTGTGTGGCGGCACCCCTTTCGCTACCAATGCCTGCTTCATCTTCAATGGTTCATTGTAATGCGGACTCCGATTGTCACCCGAAACGATCAAGCATTGCAATTTCCCGGCATGCCACAGCGCGGCGGCAGCTTCGATCCGATAGACAAAATACAAGTTATCGCGACCCTGAAATTTATCATCACAACCAAAAACTAATCCGACTTGTTGACCTGGCACTGCTTCGATTTGGTCAAAATTCTTCCCGCGAGAGAAAAGCCACACCGACGTCTGAACCCAGACGAACCAAACAATCATGAGCGCACAAGACCATGCGCAGTATTTGAAAAATCTACGTCTGCGCGCTCGCCATAAAGCCGCCCGCCTCGACACATTCTGCCGCGGCGCAGCTGATTGCTGCTTCATTTCTTCCAAGCCTGTCATTCCTTGATGCCTTGCATTTTTCTCGTCCACCCAGCCAGAGCTTTCATGGCTTCACCAAAACGACTCACCATCGGATGCTCCGGAGCTAACACTCGCAATTTTTGTTCCACTGCACGAAAATGCACCTCCGCAGCCCGCCCTAACAATTCGCCATCCACTTGGATTGGAAACTCGCTTGCGCAACGAACGACAAAATCGCGCGACTGCAAATGCGTGACAGATTTCGATAGATCGACGCCGCCGCGCGCCAGACTCGCAAAGGAATCGAGCACCAAGCGATAGCCTGATTCCTGAAACACCAGCACGTCTAACATTTCGTCCTGATTGTCGGCCTT
>CANHKJ010000233.1 GCA_947460915.1 Verrucomicrobiia bacterium | reverse complement strand
GTGCCGAAGGCTTCGCGTTCGTCGGGGCGCTCCAAGTTATGAGGCAAGCCTAGCGCATGCCCAAGTTCGTGACAGACACCACCAATGAAGATGCTGTTGTATCGACCTAACGAAATTTTTCCGTATTGGCCATCGGAAACATGATTTCCTTGATCGGCGAGAGAGGCGAGATTGAGAATCGGTGAGTCCACTTGCCAAGCGGTGCCTGATCTGCTCGATCCACCCGCATAGTAGGGACTGTTCTGGGTGATGCGGCGTTGTTGCGGATCCCAGTTGGCCATGTTGCAAAAAATCACCACAGTCTCAGACTCTGGATTGATTCCACGCGAGCGGAGCGTGGGCGCGCATTCGTTGAGAATTTCATGCCCGCTGTCACCATTGTAAACCGTATAAGGCTTGCGACCTTTCACTACATGAATGTTTAGCAGTTGATCGCCTTTGAGATCGAGTTGAATCGTGCGCTCGCCAAAGCCAAGGCGCTTCATTTCTTTGGCGTAAAATTTCTGAATGTCCTTCATGATCGCCGTTAGTCGCTCGCGATATTCGGGCGCGGGAGCGCGATCGTTTGGCGTCCATAACACGATATGTAAGACGCGCTTCGCTTGCTCTGGGTCCTGTGCTTGCCATGTGTCTAGAATCTCGCGCGCTGCCTTGACCTTGGGCGCAATCTCTGTGGTGGCAGTCAGTGCAGCATTTTCTTGTGCATGCAAAAGTGACGCCATGAGGAATAGGGCGGTGCACAAAGTGAACGGAAGATGACGTGGATTCGGCATACGTTTTTTGTATCAACTGTTCCATTCATTGCAACAAGAAATCGATTCTGCATTGCTTGTTGGTATATCGTGTGCATTTATGGCTCGGCTCATGAACATTTCTGCACTAGATCTCTTCACCATTGGCATCGGCCCATCATCCTCTCACACGGTCGGCCCGATGCGTGCCGCGGAGCAATTTCGCCGAAAAATCGAGGGTGCGGCCTGTTATGATCAAGTCAAACGCATCGGTTGTGATCTCTATGGTAGCCTCGCTGCTACGGGTAAGGGTCACGGTACAGATTCGGCGATTGTACTCGGATTGCTAGGTGAAAGACCCGAGAGCGTCATGGTCGATAACGTCGAGACGCTGTTGGGGCAGTGTGCGCAATCCAAGTCTCTGAGTTGGTCGGCGGATCGCTCCATTGCCTTTGACCCGAAAAAAGACATCGCCTTCAAGCGTCTTAAGCCCTTGCCCTTGCATCCGAATGGTATGCATTTTTTTGCTATGGATGAACATGATGCCGTTCTCGTGGAAGAGATCGTTTATTCGTTAGGCGGCGGATTTATTGCAACAGAAGCAGAAATGCAGCGCGAGCCCGCATCGGTAAAAGTTCCTTATGAATTTCGCACTGCTAAGGAATTGATCGAACTCTGTGAGGCCCAGCAGTTCTCCATGAGCGAGTTGGTGTTAGCCAATGAAGCAACCTATCGCCCCGAGGCTGAAACAAGAAACCAGCTCGATGCTGTCTGGCAGGCGATGCAAGATTGCGTAAAGTGCGGCATCACTCGCGACGGGGTTCTACCCGGTGGGCTTGCGGTCAAGCGCCGTGCGAAGCAAAACTACGATCAGCTTTGCGCGCGCCCCGAGGCAGCACTCGCTGATCCGCTTTCGGTGCTCGATTGGGTCAATCTCTACGCGCTTGCGGTCAATGAAGAAAATGCTGCGGGCGGACGAGTTGTCACGGCCCCCACCAATGGGGCGGCAGGCATTATTCCCGCTGTGCTTCATTACGCGCTGAGATTTAAGACCTCGCCGCATCGCGATGGAGTGCATCGTTTTCTCCTCACGGCTGCTGCGATTGGCATGCTATACAAACGCAATGCGTCCATTTCAGGAGCTGAAGCTGGTTGCCAGGGAGAGGTGGGCGTCGCTTGCTCGATGGCTGCTGCGGGGCTTGTCGAATATCTCGGTGGCACGGTGCATCAGGTAGAAAATGCGGCGGAAATTGGCATGGAGCACAACCTCGGTCTCACCTGTGATCCCATTGGTGGGCTGGTGCAGATTCCTTGTATCGAGCGCAATGCGATGGGGGCCGTCAAGGCCATCAATGCCTCGCGGCTCGCTATGTCATCGAACGGCAGTCACTATGTGTCGCTCGACAAAGTGATTCAGACCATGCGTGCTACTGGTCGCGACATGAACGCCAAATACAAAGAAACCTCGCGTGGGGGACTGGCGGTGAATGTGGTTGAATGTTGATGGCATCATCGGATGTTGGCGTTAGCTTTTACATTTCTCCACCCTTCGCTTCACAGACCAAATTCTTCTGGTTTGCCCCCTCGTAGTCTTCTCTTGTCATCGCAGATGTTTTCTGAAATAATTCACTCATTCCCAATATGTTGCACAAATCATTATTCGTCGCATTGCTCTCATGCATCACGGTGGCCTCTGCCGATCCATTGTCTCAGGCTGATCTGGAAGAGCTTCGCGAAAGGCTTAAGGCGATCAAGGAAGGGGCATTGGAGCATCTCGACACCCGCTACAAGTCGGCAGTCGATGATTATCGGTCGGCCTTGCAAAGCGAAGATGCGGCACTCAATTTGTTCGTGAAATGTGTGGAAAAGGCCGACTTCACAGATCAACAGAAAAAGTCACAGGAGTTTCGTGATTGGAAACGCCGTGAGGAGGGTCGATTGAAAAGACCTGAATTTAAGGCGGCTCTGCGTCATCAGTTGAACTGGCTGTCGTTGTCAATGCGCGCCACCGCGCGTCCAGATGATCGCCATAAGCTTGCGCCCGAGGTGCTCGAGGCGTTGAATTCGATTTTCGCCAATGCGAAGCAGCTTGAAGGTCAGCAGCGGCTGCTTTCGGAACCGGTGACCGGCACGGTTTTTGTGCGTGCTTACGAGTTGGGCGAACTAAAACTCAAGCAGTGGCCGCTCTCGCCCTTGGATTTGGGCGGAGCCTTTGATCAGGTGATTTTGCCACCATTGCGCAAGCCGCAAAGCATTGCTTCACTCGCCGAGGCCTGGGACAAGCGCATCCAGATGGAGGCCTCTAAGGTGGAGTTTTTCTCTGCCGAACGCCCCGAGGAAAATGCGCTGAGCAAGAAAGAGGATAGCACGCCAGCGATGGTGAAATTTCGTGAGGAAACACTGCCCGATTTGAAATGGAAAAAAGAGCTCGATCTTTACAAAAGTGGGGATCAGCGCGCAGCCGCCTTGCGCATGTTGGCGCACATCAAGGAATACATCACTCATAACAAAGCCAATGACTGGATTGATGAGTTTCATACCTTGGTGACTCCGGAAGAAAAAGCTGAAGACGAAGTGAAGTGATGAGTGTGATCGGCAGGGGATTGTTGCGTATGATCATTTCAGCAACCTTGCTGTGCGCGGATTCTGCGTCTGCCCTGATCCATCGTTTGTATGATCCGGTGCGGCACGATCGCTTCACAGGGTTTCCTAGCAATCCAGTTCACAATCCTTCGTTCGCCTTCGATGGCTCACGCTACACTGGTGTCGGTTGGATCAAAAATCAATGGAACCGCCAAGTCGCGCTGGTTTCGCCCAAGCATGTGGTTTTTGCCAAGCATTATGGACTTAGCGTTGGCAACGTAGTGCAGTTTCTCAACATGGAAAACGAGATTGTCGAGTCGGTGATCGCTAGCGTTGCGGTAGTACCCGATGACGATGGCTCGGATAGCGATGTGATCATCGCTACGCTGCAAACTGCAGTGAAGTCACTCAGCGGTGTTACGTTTTTCCCTTACTATCGAACGGATACTCCGACATCTTTGCGAGGTCTGCCGTTGGTGGTTTTTGGGCAAACGGCTCGTGTTGGTCGAGGAGTCATCGATGACATGGCTGAAGTTGATGCCACAGCGGCAGGGCTTGGAATGTTCGAGGCGGTGTGGTTCAGGTATGATATCGCAGCCGGCACAGACGATGATTGTTACTTAAACATCGGAGATTCTGGGAGTCCGAGTTTCTATTACACCAACTCGCAAGCGACTTTGATCGGACTGCATGCAGCCGTGGGAGCTGATGATGAGCCTGCAACTGCTTATTACAATTATGACAGCTTCATCTTGCCTTTAGTGCCGATGTTGAACGCAATGATGGAAACGCAGGGCTATCACATGCAGCAGGCGAATCCGTTAGGCACGATGCTCAGTGTTAGCATCGGTGCCTCCGCATCACTGCGGCGCGAAATGTGCTCTGGCGATGTCGATTTGATTGTCAGCAATGCTGTGACGAATGATGCGAACAATGTTAGCATGCGGCTATCATTTGCTGCCGGGCGTTCGCCCGATACCGTGGCGGGAGCTGGGTGGATTTGCGAAGCTGTATCGGCCACGATTTGGGAATGTCGGCGCGGCGGTCTCGCGAAAAATTCCGCTACCACGATCGCATGTCATTGGGATGAGTTGCCTGCGGCGGGTCCGCTATCGGTCGCTGTGCAATTTGACTCGGATGAGACATCGCTGATCATGCAAAACCTCAGTGCCACCATCAAGCCATCTTACAAAGCATGGGCAGCTGCGACAGGAGCAGGTTTGCCAGGCATGGACGATGACAAGGATGGTTATCAGAACGTGCAGGAATATGCTTTTGGCTCCAATCCATTGCAAGCAGATCAGCCGCTGACTCTCGTGTGCACAGGAAATCAACTGGTATCAAGCTTTCCTCGACGCCGCGATGCGGAAGATCGCGCCTTGCTCTATCAGGTTGATTTTTCCAGTGATCTAGCAGATTGGACGACGACGACGACACCGTCACAGACGATCGTAGCTATCGTGGAGCGCGCTGCTGTGCATCCCGATTGGATGGTCGGGAAAATCACTGTGCCGATGGACGAAGCGAAGCGCTTTTTCCGCGTCACGGTCACGCTCGATGAATGAAGATTTTCACCTGAAAGTTCT
>CANHKJ010000232.1 GCA_947460915.1 Verrucomicrobiia bacterium | reverse complement strand
GGCTTGGAGAAACTGCTTGATCTCGTGCTGCAGGCGTTGGCAGTGCTTGTCGAATTTTTGCGTTCCGCGCAACTCCATGGTGCATTCGCGCACTTGCAAAAAGCGGATTTCATTGGCACCAGCCGAGCACAGTTCGTCGATCTCGCGGTGCAACATCGGGAACAAGGCCAATTCAAAGGTGCAGTCATTTTCGCGCAGCAAACGCAAAAGACTTACTTGCACTGGTGGAGCGAGAGGACGCAATTGCTGAGCGATGTTTTCACAGCCGATGTGTTCTAACATGCGACGCATTTTCTCGTAGAGCGCGGGCAACGGCAACAAGCGCAAGGGGCATTTGTTCTCCAAATAATGAAAGATCCCTTGGCAAATTTCGTCCACAAACGGAAAATCGTCGCGATCTGCTGCGTGCATGGCCCGGCACAATGCGTCGCGCAACCACTGGGAATCGTAACACGATACCTGATGGCGGCCAACTTGGATGACGGGGCGGTTGCCGATGAGTGCGATCACGTAATTTCTTTCAGTTGTAGGGACGTTGGGGTTGGAGTTGGTAAGGAGATGAACGAATTATGGCTGTTGAACTTTGGAGACTGTTGATTTTGTTGCAGGAGCGAGGAAAACGTGATTCGCCGATCGAGGAATGGGGACTATTCCTTGAAAAGTTTGCGCTGGAGTGGATCGCGCGCTGCGCGACGTTCTAGCGCCTGAATCTCGTTGATGAATTCTCCGACGTTGTCAAACTGACGATAAACGGAAACGTAGCGCACGTAAGCGACGGGATCGATCGAATGGAGTTTATCCATTACCTTGGCACCAATCGTAGATGATGGCACCTCGGACATGTTATCTTTGTGAAGCTCACTCAGAATTTCCTCCACAGCTCGGTCAAGCCGGTCCATGTGTACGGGTCGTTTTTCGCAGGCCTTGACGAGCCCTCGGAATAGTTTTTCGCGGTTGAGAGGCTCGCGACTGCCATCTCGTTTCACCACGCGCAACTCGGTGCGTTCGATTGATTCATAGGAAGTATAACGATAGTTACACATCATACATTCGCGCCGCCTCCTGATGGTGGTGCCATCCTTCGACATTCGAGAGTCGAGAACTTTATCCTTCAGGGAGCCGCATTGAATGCACCGCATGAGCTTGGAAAAACGAGACGCGCGAGAATCACGAGAACATCTGGTAGTGTCAAACGGAAAAGTATCACAAATGTTGTACCTAGGAAAAATCAAGGTTTTTTGGTCTACTAACTATCTAGTATTTCTTAAATAAAATGCAAATCAAAAAAATACCCGCCGCGAAAAAATGATCGCGGCGGGTAAAACGTGACGGAAAAAACTCATCACCATCCATGATGTCGCGGAGCGCAATAGCCGCCACCGTAACCTCCTCCATAGCCACCGCCGTATCCATAGCCGCCGCTATAGTGACCACCACGGTATTTCGAGTGGCTCTTGTTGTGACTCAGAACAGCGCCCACCAAAGCAGCGCCGACGACGATCGGCACAGCTGCCTCAGCGGCATTGCGTGGATAGGCACCACTCCCATAACCCGCACCATAATACGGGTCAGCACAAGACGAAAACAATCCGCAAAGAGCGACAATAGCACCAGCAAGAATCCCATGTTTTTTCATAACACCCGATACGACGAAGCAACGGCGAATTTATTCAAAAATACATTTACCACGCACGAAAGGTCTTGATTCGGCAGACGATTCCAGCACACTACCGCCGCGCAACTGTTGCGCAGAACAGTACATGAAAGCACTCGTCAAAGCAAAAGCAGAGCCTGGCATCTGGTTGCAGGATGTTCCCGAACCCGAAGTCGGCCCGATGGACGCGCTCATTCGCATCCGCAAGACTTCCATCTGCGGCACCGATGTCCACATTTACAAATGGGATGCCTGGGCGCAGCGCACGATCCCCGTGCCGATGCCCGTCGGTCATGAATTTTGTGGCGTAGTGGAAGCCATCGGTTCGGGAGTGACAGATCTGCAAATCGGCGATCTGGTTTCTGGAGAGGGCCACATTGTCTGCGGTCGCTGCCGCAATTGTCTCGGTGGTCGCCAACACCTGTGCCCAAACACCCTCGGTGTCGGCGTCAATCGACAAGGCGCTTTTGCGCAATTTCTCTCGATCCCTGCGCGCAATGTCTATAAGGTGGATCCAAGCATCCCGGAAGATGTCATTTCCACCTTCGATCCTCTCGGCAATGCTGTGCACACCGCCTTATCATGGAACTTGGTGGCGGAAGATGTGCTGATCACCGGAGCCGGCCCGATTGGCTGCATGGCTGCTGCGGTTTGCCGCTTTGCGGGAGCCCGTCACGTGGTGGTGACAGATGTCAATCCTTGGCGTTTGGAACTAGCAAAAAAACTCGGTGCCACCCGCACCGTGAATGTCGCCGAAGAAACACTCGCTGATGTGAAACGCGACCTAGGTATGAAGGAGGGATTCGACATCGGACTTGAAATGTCAGGTCATCCTTCTGGCCTGCACGACATCTTGGAACACAGCTCAAACGGCGCGAAAGTTTCCTTGCTCGGCATCTTTCCCGATAAAGTCGCAATCGACTGGGATAAAGTCATTTTTAAGGGTCTGATCATGAAAGGCATTTATGGACGCGAAATGTTCGAGACTTGGTATAAAATGAGCAGCATGATCCGCGCGGGCCTCGATATTTCGCCGGTCATCACGCATCGCTTCCATTACACTGAATATGAAACTGCATTCCAAACGATGATGTCCGGTCAGTCCGGAAAAGTTGTGCTTGACTGGACGGACTGACAGATTTCACATGCAGTTTCTGTTTCTCTAAACATCAACTCCATGTCCCTGTCCTTTCTTCCTGAAAAATTCCGCCCCATTTACGAGATCGATCCCGCTTTTGGCAAAAGTGCTGTTTACTTCTCGATGGAATTTGCCATTGATCAATCGTTCAAGATCTATTCGGGCGGACTCGGCTTTCTCGCGGGTTCGCACATGCGGTCCGCGGCAGCGATGAGGCAGAATTTCTGTGGCATCGGCATCTTCTGGACCTGTGGCTACTACAATCAAACACGCGGTGATGGTCGGGAAATGGCGGTGCAATTCCGCCGCAAGCACCCCGCCTTCCTGCGCGAGACAGGCATCGAGTTCACTTTGCGGATTTTTGATCAAGACGTGATCGTGCGCGCCCTCTACCTGCCCGGCGATGTATTCGGCACCGTGCCGATGTTTTTCCTCACGACCGACGTCGAGGGCAATAGCGCCTTTGGTCGCAATATTACCCAACGCCTCTACGATCACGATCACAATGTTCGCATCGCTCAATACATGGTGCTGGGTCGTGGCGGCGATCGTTTGTTAGAAGAACTGGGTGTTCAACCCGATGTTTATCACCTCAACGAAGCTCACGGACTCTCGGCTTTGTTCCGCTTTTACGAAACCTGCCGCGACAAGGAAGCCGTAAAGAAAAAATTCGTCTTCACCACCCACACACCAGAAGAAGCGGGCAATGAAAAAACCAATGTGCATGTGCTCAAGCAAGCGGGATTTTTTGGCACCGTCGAACTCGATGAAATTCGCGATCTCATCGACTTGCGCGATGATACTTTCAATCACTCACTCGCGGCCTTGCGACTCTCTCATAAGGCCAATGGTGTCTCGCGATTGCATGGTGAAGTCTCACGTGAAATGTGGAAAGATCATCAGGGAATTTGTCCGATCGATCACATCACCAACGCGCAAAACAAAAAGTACTGGGCGGATTCGATTTTGGAAAATGCTCGCCAGCATGGTGATCTTGATACCTTGCGTCGCCGCAAACGCGAGCTAAAAGAGAAGCTTTTCCGCATCGTCGCCGATCAATCCGGCAAGCTGATGAACCCCGATGTTCTCACCATCGTTTGGGCCCGCCGCTTTGCGGGTTACAAGCGCGCCGATTTGATCACACGCGAGCGTCAGATGTTCCGCGAGCTCCTCAACCGCACCGACCAACCGATACAAATCATCTGGGCAGGCAAGCCGTATCCCTTCGACTATTCCGCCATCGAGACCTTCAATCACTTGATCAATCTCACAGCGCCGAATCCGAATGCTACGGTGCTCGTTGGCTATGAACTCGAGCTCTCACGCGACCTGAAAAACGGCAGTGACCTTTGGCTAAACAATCCCGTCGTCACCCGCGAGGCCTCTGGCACCTCGGGCATGACCGCGGCGATGAATGGCTCTCTCAATTTCTCCACATGGGATGGCTGGATTTGCGAATTTGGCAAAGACGGCGAAAATTCCTTCATTGTCCCGCCCGCAGAGCCAAATCTCAGCCCCGAAGCACGAGATCACACCGATTTAATGAATCTCCATCGCATTCTCAACGAATCGATTTGCCCAAAATACTACAATCATAGTAATGACTGGTGGCGCATGGTTTTGCAATCGATGAACGATGTAGTTCCTTACTTCGATGCCGACCGCATGGTGCGCGAATACTACGAAAAAATCTACGCGTAATACACGAGCCTATTCGCGTGGCGGCAGGCTCTTGATCTGCTTCCACGCCTTGACAATGATCACGATGAGCACGATCAAGGCAAGCACATCCACAATCGGCCCATAGGCCTGCATGAATGGTGAGGTTTCCCCTTTGAACACTTCACCCGTGATCCACTTCGCCGCCATCGCAAAAAGCATCAGACCATTGCCTACGATGAGAGGATACATCCAAAAGCGCGGCGAAGAATAGCCCTTCTCCGTCGTCGCTTTGTGAAACATAAAAGCAGCAAAGATCGATAAAATGACAAAAGTCAACATGGGCGTTTCTTAATGCTTACAATCTCGTTCGTCAATGATTGTTGCGCTAACAACCAAGCCTGAATGAGGTTGAGAACTATTCTAACACAACCACCCTGTTCGCGACCGTAGTTCTACTCGATCAAAATATCCCCTTGCGTTCAGGCCCCTCCTCGCTCATGTTTTCAAAGTCAACTCCAAGCAATTCAGCTTGGACATTTTTCCCTAACGATTCACTCACCAAGCAACACCATGTCATCCACAGCAG
>CANHKJ010000231.1 GCA_947460915.1 Verrucomicrobiia bacterium | reverse complement strand
CGTCAAGGATTTGTGCGGGTGAGGCTGAATGGCGAATTGCGCGAATTGGATGAAATTTCGCCAGCGGAGGATGTGGTTTCGTTAGAAATTGTCGTGGATCGATTGGTGGTGAGGGCTGGCGTGGAAGCGCGGATGGCGGACAGTGTGGAAGCGTGTTTGCGCTTGTGTGGATCGGAGGCGAGGGCTCTGATGCAAAGCGGAGGGGAGCAGGAGTGGCGCGAGTTGTCATTTCAAACGAGTTATCGCAATGCGACGACAGGATTTGTGATGGGTGAGCTTTCACCTAAGCATTTTTCCTACAACTCGCATCTGGGAGCTTGCGAGGCTTGTGAAGGACTGGGCACGGAAATGTTTTGCGATCCGGGCTTGATGATCGCGGATGAAAACAAAGCGGTTTTGGGTGGTGCGGTGAGTGGTTGGTGGAAGTCGAAAGGGCCGCGGGAGTTGCAATTTTTTCGCGAAGCAAAAGCGTTGATGGCGCAGCGAGGGGAAGACTCCGAGACTACGTGGAAAGACCTCAGTGACGAATGTAAGAAGGTTTTGTTAGAGGGCGGCGAAATCGAAACCGGCTGGAAAGTTGGTTTGGAAAAACGCTCGCAAGTGAAAAAAATCGAGGGCCTCTGTGCAGAAGCTGAACGAAAGGTGAGAGAGGTAAAATCAGAGGCAGCTAGGCGGCGCCTGATGCGGGTGATGTCGCATCGGTCTTGTCGGGTATGCCTGGGTGCTCGATTGAAAAAAGCGTTGTTGATGGTGAAAGTTTGTGGCGCGGACGAGCGCTGGCTGGGAATTCAGGAGTTTTGCGCACTACCTGTGGACGAAGCGATGCAGTGGTTGGCGGGGATTGTGATTCCTGCGGAAAAGGCCGGCATCGTGCAGCGAGTAGTCGATGATGTGGCAAAGCGCTTGTCGTTTTTGCATGATGTGGGGCTGGGATATCTGGCGCTTCAGCGGTCAAGTGGCACCTTGTCGGGTGGCGAGGCGCAGCGGATTCGTCTCGCCTCACAACTGGGTTCTGGGTTGTCGGGTGTGTTGTATGTGTTAGATGAGCCGAGCATCGGCTTGCATCCATGCGATACAGGGCGGTTGATTGTCGCGCTGGAGCAGTTGCGCGATCTGGGCAATACGGTGTTAGTCGTGGAGCACGATGAAGCGGTGATTCGTGCTGCTGATTGGGTGATTGAGATGGGTCCGGGCGCGGGCATTACGGGTGGTGAAATCCTCGGTGCGGGTGAACTAAAAGACCTAGGGCATTTGCCCACAGGCTCATGGCTCAAGGAAAAACGCGAGTGGGTGCGCACTGTTCCCGTGGCGAAAGAAGGACCATGGTTGATCATGCGCGAGGTCAGTGAGCGAAATTTGTGTGGCATCGATGTAAAAATTCCGTTAGGTCGGATGGTCGCGTTAACCGGGCCGAGCGGTAGTGGAAAATCAACGCTCGCAGAAGATGTGATCTCGCGAGCCTTAGTGCGGAAATTTTCACGCAGTGGCGAAACTCCAGGCGCGCATGCCGGCATGGAGGGTGCAGAGTGGTTGACGAAAGTGGTGTTGCTCGATCAAAGTGCGATTGGCAAAAGCCCGCGCTCCAATCCTGCTACTTATACGGGATTGTTCGACATTGTGCGCGATCTTTACTCAAAGCTTCCGCTCTCACGCCAAAGGGGGTACACGGCGAGTCGATTCAGCTTCAACATGCGTGGTGGACGTTGCGAGCGATGTGAAGGCGCGGGACGGATCAAGATTGAGATGCATTTTTTACCCGATGGCTGGGTGACTTGCAGTGCATGCCAGGGCAAGCGTTTCAATCGCGAAACATTGGAGGTTTTGTATAAGGGGCGTAGCATTGCCGACCTACTGGCTTGCAGTGTGGATAAGGCATTTGAGTTGTTTCAGGTCGTCCCCAAACTACATCATCTGTTAGGAATTATGCGCGATCTCGGGCTGGGCTATTTGCCGCTGGGTCAAGCGGCTAACACCCTTTCGGGCGGTGAGGCACAACGTCTCAAATTAGCGGTGGAATTGGCGCGACCGTCTGCTGGGCATACGTTTTATTTGTTCGATGAACCAACCACAGGCCTGCACTTCGGTGATGTGAATCAACTCATTTTGGCATTTCATCGCTTGCGTGACGCTGGACACACGGTCCTTGTCGTAGAGCATCAAATGGATCTCGTAGCCGCGTCAGACTGGGTCATCGACCTTGGACCAGGTGGCGGAGTGCATGGAGGATCGATCGTTGCAGAGGGAAAACCCGAGGAGATTTCGGCGATTGCGCTGTCGGCAACGGGGCGGGCATTGGCATCATGGAAAAAAGGTGTGTAAAAAAGAAAAACAAAATCCCTCAGGAGAAACGCTACTTTTATGAATGATGACAACCCTATGAGTGCAGTCGCATCACTATCTCCTTCCGCTACCGCATGGCGCGCTTGGCTCACCACCAACGGTCCGCGCTTGTTGTTGTTTGCCAAAAATCAAACTCGGAACGCGCAGGATGCCGAAGACGTATTACAGGACGCGCTCGTCAAATTGGTCGAAAAACTCAACGATGGCAACTTTGATGGAGGTCAGGACATGTGGATCGCGTATCTATACACCACCATTCGTCGACTGGCGATCGATCTGGGTCGCAAGGATGATCGTCGTCGCAAACGCGAAGATTTTGTTTCGGATGAAATCGAAGCCGAGGCGGCGGTGAAGTTCGATCCGTGGTTCGAGTCGGATGCCTCGGGCGAGGAGACTCGCGGACAATTGGAAGCGGGCTTGAAAGAACTGCCGACAAAATTTTCTGAAGTCATTCTGCTCAAAATCTGGTCTGACAAAACCTTCGCTGAAATCGGTGAAATGCTACAAATTTCTCAAAATACAGCGGCTTCTCGCTATCGATATGGACTTGAAATGCTCAAGCGTAAACTTGTGGAGTCCAAAACCAAAGGCGACCTCTCGCTCTAACCTCTAACTTTTCTCACGAATATGGAAATGAATCGTAAAGATCTCGAACAACTCATCGCTAGCCTCAAACCAACGGGCCTGAGCGATCGCACACTCTCGCGTCTTGAAATGGTGATGAGTGGACAACTCGAGGCAGATACCTCACATGCAGGAGTGGAAAAATCCCTCCACGCGATGGCTCCACGAGAGCTCTCGGATGATACCTTCCACAAGCTTTTTGGGCTCTTCGAAAACGTGGCATTCCCGATGAACGAAAAAGTTGTGCTTTTTCCCGGCGCTCACAAGAAATCCGAGGAAACGCAATCGGCACGTCGTCCTTCCTTTGCTAAGCGCATTACAGCCATTGCAGCTGTTGCCACATTGGGCGGACTTGCGGCGCTATGGACGCCCGTCGCGGGCGAACGAAAAATTTCCTCCACAGATTCGGGAATTCGTCAGAATTTCAACCAATCAGGAGTGGTAGCCACGAGCTATGGATCCGATATCGAAACTGCCGCCGACGAAGGTGTCATCTGGACCGAAGATCATCAGCCGCGTCGTGTCTTGCGCATCCAATACCAAGATCGAGTGCTCGTGCGTGATCAAAATGGCGTGGAGCGCATGTTGTTTCTTCCCCGAGAAGAGGTTTACGTTGTCCCCGAAAAAGTCGATTGATACGACCACGAGTTATCCAACCTTCAACTCTTTTTTCCTATGAAAGCATTCTTTTTTTCCTTTGTTGTTAGTAGCTTGGCATGCCCTGCGCTTCTTGCATTGGAGCCGCCAAAGCCCATCAAGCCACTTGCTCCGCGCTTGGATCAACTTGAAGATGAAGCTCCGGCAAAACCCACCGAGCGCGCGGAATTGCCTCGCGAAAAAGAAGCGCCAGCCATAGAACTTGAGATCGAACCGCAACAAGTTAAGCCAAAAAACGTTGAGAAAATGCCTCAGGATGCTGCGAAACCTTACATGGGGCTTGGCATGGAGCGTTTGACTGATGCCTTAGCTGGCCATCTCGGCATTGAAAAAAATTCAGCTTCAATGATCCGTGTGATCGATCCGCAAGGTCCAGCGCAAGCCGCAGGTCTGGCTCAATTCGACATCATTACAGCTGTCAATGGCAAAAACATCCAATGCCATGATTGCCTGTGCAAGCTGCTAGAAAAGCACAAACCAGGTGATCAGGTAAAGGTGCAGTATCTTCATCGTGGTGAGAATAAGGAAACTTTGCTTGCACTAAGTGAGCGCCCAGCTGATGAGGTTTTTGGCGTCGATGATTGCGCCCCACAAGACCCCGCTTTGCCGCAAGATGCCTTGCGCATGTTGCCCCAAGAACTGCGCGATGCCATCGAGAAAAATATCCAAGCCATGGGCCAAGGAGCATTTCCTGATGCTGAATTTCGCGTCTTGCCCGGTGGCGCCAATGCCATGCCGGAGATCGAAAAACGTCTCCAAAAAATGATGGAGGGCATGGAGCAGTTGCAAATTCAGCCCGGTGATGTAAAGATGAAAATGGCAATGAAATCCATGCTCGCCACACAAGATGAGCAAGGGAAAATTGAAATCTCACGTGAAGGTGATTCCGCAGAGGCCCGGGTGTTCGATCAAGCGGGTAATTTACTGTGGTCTGGACCTTACATCACGCCCCAGGATCATGCCGCTGTTCCGCCTCCCATTCGTGAGCGCCTCGATAAGCTCAATATCGAAATGGGAGCAGAAGGTGGCATCAAATTGAAAATGCTACCGCACGCCAAGTGATAAAATTTTTCCGCAAATTTTCTCGTCGTAGATTCATGGGACTGCTACAGCTTTGCGCACGCCACTCATGAAACGAATTTCGTTCTTTTTCCCTCTGCTCTTATATTGTGTCCTGCTTGGTGCTATGAATTCATGCGCCGTCCGCATGCCCACCGCGCCAAATACGAAAACGACACAGGTTTCAGTTCAGAAGTTAGCCGCGAAAAAAACTGTTGTTCGCAAAGCTGCTCCCGGAAAAGTTTCGGTCTATCTCATCGCTGATAGCTTGCATACCTCGATCGCTGTTCCCTACGATTGGCTTCTGGAGCGCGGTTACAAAGCACCCGAAGGTCTAGTTTTCCCTCAAGGAAATTCGCGTTACGTCGTGATGAGTTG
>CANHKJ010000230.1 GCA_947460915.1 Verrucomicrobiia bacterium | reverse complement strand
GGGAATGATGGAATCGATCAACATTCAACGTTTCAATAATTGATCGATTCACTCATTAAACAACAGGATTACCCACACTTATAATCACTATAGCGGCGCTAACACGATCTCAACTGGCTAAACTTTATCCATGACCACTGGTCCTAGGGGGAAATTACGATGGATCTGCTGCCGCCCCTTCCGACAAAACGTTTTGATTATGGTGCTACAGTAGGCTCATACTGCATTTGTCAAAAATATTACATTTTTCGATCAAGGAAGCATAACGGGAAATGCATCGCCCGAGAGTAGCCGTTGATCGAGGCTCTGGGCTGAAACAATGCCACGCAAGGCGGAACTCAGGAAAATTTGTTCGGCGGCAGCGAGTTGTGTGCGGGTGATGATCGTTTCTTGGATCGCTATCCCCTGCTCGCGTGCGACATCGAGGATCACCGCGCGCATCACGCCAGGAAGGCATCCTGAGGTTAGCGATGGAGTGAAAAGTCCCCCTTTGATCTGAACAAAAACATTCGCCATGCAGGCCTCACAGAGTTCATCGCGGGTGTTGAAAAACAATCCTTCGTCCGCGCCTTTTGCTCGAGCATGGCGCAAGGCTAACAGATTTTCGGCGTAGCTCGCGCACTTCAGTCCGACGAGTGGGCTTTGCTCATTGCGACGCCAAGGCAAGGTAATCAAATGAGGTCGTTCTACCGATGGCACATACAATTGCGCTTGCACGAAAATTTTCCCATCAACTGAACTCGACTGATCCAAGGGGCCACGGCCTGCTGTGATCGTCCAGCGCACACGCGACTGACCTTCCACACAATGATTTTTTGCGCAAAGCTCTGCGACGATTGCGGGGAGATCAAGGTGAGAAATCGCAGGCAAGCCGAGTCGATCCACCGCGCATTGCATGCGTTGGCGATGCCGATCCTGATGTTGCAGCACGCCATCTACGGCAAGCATCGTCTCAAAGGCACCAAGCCCATGCAGGAGGCCACGGTCTGCAAGATCGACCACAGCATTTTCCTGCGGCAGCCAATCCTCATTGCACCAAATCATCGACATCGCGGTGAGACCTTTATATTCGCAATCAAGGAGACGTTTCCGTTCCTGTGGATTTTTTTTCTTCTTTCGTATCAAGCTCGTAGCCAATCTTATCCTCGGGCACCGCCTTGAAAGCAATCGGACCGAGACGAGGGTCTGTGCCCGGAACAATGATGCACAACGTGCGCGCATTGGCATCGAACTCCCACACTGCAGAGTAGAGCACCTTTTCGATTGATTCCGTCAGCGCCACACGTGCGCCAATGCCGCGCGTCTCGCCTCCGAGGTTCAGATCCACAGCTTTCCAGCCAGCAGGCACTTTCACCGCTTTTTGCTCCATTTGCACGACGATGTCCTTGGGCGTGGCATTCATAAATCGATACGAACCCCAGGCAAAACCTTGCACATCATCGTCGATGACCAGAGGACGCAAACCAGTTGGATGCTTGGCATCGGGCATCAACAAGATTAAAGGATGCTTGACGACATCGGTGAGCGGAACTTGGATCTGAATCGGCTTGCCGTCAGCGGCAGGAGCTTGATCGAGCACGCGAATGAAATACGGACCAGCACCCTTGAGGCGCAGCCCAAAAGTGCGTTTTGAAGGGTGCATCCCGATAATTTCTACTTGTGAAGTAGCCGATACAAGAGCGAGTTTTTTTGCCGCAATCTCATCATCCCAGGCGAGCACACGTGGCGGAGCCGCATGGAGCGACATAGCAATCAGCAAAAAAAATAGCGATACAAAGCGATGCATAATCAGGAAGTGAATGCGAGATCTTAGACGGGATTGCCTTCTTTGTCACTGAGGATTTCACGCACGGATAGTACGATGAACCGACGGCCAAAGGCTTGGTTGATCCGCGATGTGAGATCGGTGATCGGCAATACCGAGTCATCGATGGATTCAACCCAATCCGGAGTACGCTGGACAACCGCCTCCAAACGAACTGTAGAAATGATCTTACCCTGAGCATCCTTCGCCTCACCGAGCGAGCGCACCGTGAAGGTATCAGAACGCGCCGTGATGAACGGAGCCAAGGCATGAAGCACATCAGCCTGGGAAAGCCAGCCTGGGGTGTTCGTGCCAGTGTTAGCAGTCGTCAAGGCATCGCGGTTAGGATACGCAGAGGTATCGATCGACGCATAAGTGAATTTTTTGTTTAGGCCGCTCTTGTCTATGGCTGACTGCAGGGCACCGCTTGAGCCCACACTGCGATCACGATTGATCTGACGATTCACAAATTCGCCTAACGAGAGAAATGGACCACGCAGACGAACCTCGGCGACGATATTTTTCGCCAATGTTTTTACCTCGGCATCGGTTAAGGTGCGGAAACCTGACCAAGGATCATTCTCTGCCATGTTCGTCGGGGCCGAGGTAAGAATGTGGCGGAAGCGCGACATCGCAGTCTTCGTTGTCGATGCCGGATCTGCACCTCGCAAACTCGAAAGCACTGCCGTCCATGCTTCCTCGCTGGTGGAATTGATGTTGAAGCCGCCCTCGACTAACAAATGCGCTGCGAGGCGCAATGTTTTTTCAGGACCATTCAGTCGAGCGCTCAAGTCCTTATCGCTGAGACCAGCGCGATACAGAGTCATGCGCGGATTACGCAGCGGATTGCTCACCGGATCCTTAAAAAACTCTGCGAGCACAGCATTGGCATTTTGCGATTCAGAAACTTGGCTACTGTTCCAGACATCGGGGCTACCTGCCGCTGTTTTGCGCGAACCAAATTTGGGGGCGACACCCGAGAGAAAGGTTGCATCAAAAAGTGCTTCATTCGCCAAATAGGAGTGATCATAAACGCTCAATGCTGGAGAAATCGTTTCACCATTGGGTGCAGATGTCACACTCTTGTAAACACTATTGGAGGCCAAGTAGGGAGAGGCCCAGGAGTTTGCAATCTGACTGGCTGTGCCAAAAGCCGTTGCCGTGATATCGCAGTGCTGGAAAGACCCGAGCGACAAGGTCGGTGAACGAGGAATTTCAAAAAATGCGAGATTGCTGCGCCCAGTCGAAGCACTATGCGATGGCCCGTAAAAGGCCTTTTGCCCATTGGATGTTGTTTCCATCAGCAGTGTCGCCAATGACGTGCCACCTTGCAACAAACTCTCATAGTGAGGAGCTGTTTGAAATTTGGTGCCTCCTGCGTCAGTTCCACTCAGGTATTGATTGATGTGTGGTTGTCGAGGATTCGTGGTGAACATCAGATCACTGAGGGGCATCGTACTACTGAGCGCCACGCGGTGATAGGTCAGCAGACTGCCAATAATTTTCGGATTTTCACGAATTTCTTCAAATCGAAATGGAGGATAGCTGAAGGAGTCATTGCCTTTTCCTGTCGCTCGATGACTGTGAACTTGAGCATAGAAATTCAAATTCCGCTCCATGGGCAATGCTGGCAAGCTTCCAAAAGCAGAGCGCGCCTCGACCATCAACTCGACATTCGGATTTTTGATCTGATAGGAATCAGCCATGCTCACAATGTAAGGATAAGTATTGCGATCAAATTCCACTCTCGCAGAATTGAGCATATCCCCTGTTTGCAATTTGTAGTTGAAATTGCTCGTTCCACCAATCGACTTGGTCATATTGAGAACAATGCCACCTTTGGTTGTGTTAGAGAGATCACTCGCAGAACTAATCGGACGCATGCGCCAAGTACGCTGTTGTGCTGTTCCGAGAAATTCCAGATCACGCCGCGTGGTATCTGCTAGACCAAAGACACGCACTTCTCCCGGTGCGAGCTTGATCGTAGGAGCAATGGTCCGCGTGCCCGATGCAACAGCATTTCCTGCTTGTGTCAGATGCAAATAGAAGTACGGCCGCGATGAACGACCATGCCCCTCGAATCCTTCGCCGACAAAACGTGACAGTGATGAATTCCACGTGATGGCATTTGCCGCAGCTGGTTTCACATTCCAATTCCAGAAAATCGCTAAGTCGATCCAAGGATAGACAACGAGTCCCTCCGTTTCCACATCCACATTGTGCGGATTCCAAATTGTCACGATCGGACTCATGAGGATGCACAAGGTGCCGTCGGCCTTAGCATAAATGCTGAGGATAAAATTGATACGATCCAACACCGGTGCGATCGAAGGGTGAGTCTTCACGCCAAAGGGCCGACCTGGCACGATGTCGCTAGCAATGTGGGAATAAGGGCGCTCAAAGGCCGTCGTGCCACCTTGGGTGGAATTGTAAAGATGCCGATAGCTGCGATAGTACGAGCGCAGGGTATCAAAGGTAGGCACACCATTGACGACAAATTTATGATTCACCGAGGCGGGAGGAAAGTCCATCAAGACGCGGGTTTGCGCCGATGTTTGCAAGGGCGACCACAGAGGTTTTTGCCCCTTATACTCTCGCGGAGTCGTGCTCCGGAACGGATTCTTCAAGTTTCCCCATGCAGTTGCCGCAAACTCTGAATCAGTCATGTCAAAGCCAGTAGTCAAGTCCCACTTGAGACCGCCCTTGACCGAGTTCGTCAACAGCGATGCCGAGGTCGTCGTGTAGTCGAGCGCCAGAGAACCAACGGTGCTCGGTGTAACGCTGTATTCTTCATCGAGCAAGGTTTGTCCTAAGTTCAGAATGGTGCTTGGCCGTTTCTCCCACTTCTCCGCGTTACTCCCCCCGTCGCTCGTGGGGTGCTTGAGAAAAGCGGAGAGACTTAGATTCGGCCGAGCAGGAGCTTGCATGCGATCGTCGAGACTGATGCGCTTTTCATCATTGGCTCCGATGTTAATGCGCGCCTTGGTATTTTCCTGAGTGACGGCCCAAGCGAAAGAGCCGCTGCGATTTTTTTGAGGAACTGGCACTTTTTCCGCGAAGAGATCGAAGCCTGATGTCTGCTTTTTGAACAACTCCGCTGACCCGCTTGACGATGATTGCGCGCGCCAGCTGAGGTTGCGAGGAGTTTGCTCGGAGGGATGAGAAACAAGCCAAGCACGAAATCCCGTTTGAGATTTGGGAGCCTTGTAATCAACCGTCGCGGTTCCCGAGCGGGCGCGTGCCGCGAGATCGGGAGACCAACCGTTCCACACTCCGACAGCGGCAGAATTCACACTCGGCGTGGTTCCTGCTGCGGCAGCAGGAGTAAG
>CANHKJ010000229.1 GCA_947460915.1 Verrucomicrobiia bacterium | reverse complement strand
GGAGTTTGGGGTATGTCCAACCGCGTCTTCTGGGGCTTTGATATTACCAACTTTGTGTTCTGGATCGGTATCGGTCACGCGGGAACACTCATCTCAGCGGTTCTGTTCCTGACCCGTCAAAACTGGCGGACATCCATCAACCGTGCTGCCGAAGCCATGACGATTTTTGCCGTGATGTGCGCCGGCATTTTCCCGGCCTTCCACGTCGGCCGCGTCTGGTTTGCTTGGTTCCTCGCCCCAGTGCCGAATGCGAACGCGATTTGGCAAAACTTTAAGTCGCCGCTGCTATGGGACGTGTTTGCTGTTTCGACTTATTTCACGATTTCACTGATCTTCTGGTACCTCGGCATGGTTCCCGATCTCGCCACCATCCGCGATCGTTGCAAGCCAGGCATTCGCAAGGTTCTTTATGGAATCTTCTCACTCGGCTGGCGCGGTGGCAACCGCCAGTGGAGTCACTATGAAATGGCTTACTTACTTCTCGCAGCACTTTCCACACCGTTGGTGCTTTCCGTTCACTCGGTCGTTTCCTTCGACTTTGCTACCTCGGTGGTTCCCGGTTGGCACACCACGATCTTCCCACCTTACTTCGTTGCCGGTGCAATTTTCGGTGGTTTCGCGATGGTGCTTACCATCATGGTTCCTGCCCGTTTCATATACGGATTGCAGGATTTGATCACCATGAAGCACATCGATAATATGGCCAAGATCATCCTCCTTACAGGGACGATCGTCGGCTATGCTTACTTGATGGAGCTTTTCGTCGCCTTCTACTCAGGTGCCATCTATGAAATGGATGCCTTCAAATTCCGGATCGCGGGTCCATACTGGTGGGCCTATGCGGCGATGATGAGCCTTAACGTGCTTTCTCCTCAGGTCTTTTGGTTTAAAGCATGCCGTGAAAACCTCTGGGTGATCATGGTGGTTGCGATGTGCGTCAACGTCGGTATGTGGTTTGAGCGCTTCGTCATTATCTGCACCACCTTGGCCCGGATGTTCCTCCCAGGTGACTGGAAAACCTATTCGCCGAGCGGTGTCGAGCTGATGACCTTTGTCGGTACAATTGGCTTATTCCTTGCTCTGTTTATGATGTTCCTTCGTTTCCTGCCCTGCATCAACATTGCCGAAGTCAAATGGACTCTTCTTGAGTCTGATCCTCACCACGACGATCTTCAAGAGCATGCAGACCACGGTGTTGTGATCGAAGCCGCCTATCAAAAGGAATTGGTTTCCTCCAAATAACTTTAACGCCTAACTTTAAATTCTACACCAGTGAGCACCACCCGCAAACGCGTTTACGGCTACCTCGCCGAGTTCAAGAGCGCATCCGCTCTTTACAAAGGCGCTGAAAAAATCCGCGACGCCGGCTTTAGGAAATGGGATTGTTATTCTCCCTACCCGATCCACGGCCTCGACGGAGCGATGGGCATGAAACGCTCAATCCTTCCTTGGTTTGTGTTCTTCGGTGGTATGACCGGCACCGCAACTGCCTTTGCGCTCGCATACACGACTCAGGTGGTGATTTACCCGACGGTGGTTCAGTCGAAGCCAGTGAACATCTTCACGGTGCCTGCGTTTTTCCCAATCATGTTCGAGCTGACGATCCTATTTTCCGGATTTACGGTTCTCTTCGGTCTGTTGGGATTAATTCAACTTCCTCGCCTCAATCACCCTTTGTTTGCGAGTGATCAATTCCGCAAGGCAACGGATGATGGATTTTTCATCGCGATCGAAGCTCGTGATCCTAAATTCACGCCTAATGGCACGCGCGAACTGCTTGCAGAAATCGGCGGAGCAAATATCGAACTCGTCGAAGAAGAAGATTGATGATCCTAACGATGACTCTCATCCCTCTTAACTCTTTCCGCTAAATTCTCATGCGCTACTTTTTCCTCGCTTACGCACTGATTGCGTTGCTCGTCGTCGGAGTCTTCGGAGTCCGCGGCCAGCATTTCTCCAAGCCTCCGATCCAGATCTTCCCGGATATGGACGATCAGGACAAGCTCCGCGCCCAGAAGCCTGAGGCATTCTTCGCCGACGGTCACGGCAGCCGCCTGCCAGTCGGTCAAACCCAACCACGCGGCTTCAATGAAGCGGGTGCGCAATCTGTGGGTGGAGTGCCGGAATATGAATTTGGCGGTCAGACCGGTTATTACTACACGGGACATGTCGGCGATTATTTTGGCAACGGCATGCCATCAGAATTACAGCTTACCGAGGAAAGCGCTTCTTCCCTGATTCAGCGAGGCAAAGAACGCTTCGGCATTTATTGCGCAGTGTGCCACGGCAAGTCGGGAGACGGCCAAGGGATCACCGGCCAGTATGGCGTGCCCGGCATCGCCAACTTCCACATGGATAACTTCAAGTCGGCATCTTATCCAGATGGTCGCGTCTTTGAAACCATCACTAACGGCAAGGGCATGATGAGTGGCTACGGCTACAACATCCCAGTTCGTGACCGTTGGGCGATTGTCGCCTACGTTCGCACGCTACAGGCTGCCAAAGAGTCTCAAACCAAGGCCCACTAACTTTTTCCCAGATTTATCGAAATGGCCCACCACCACGTCACTTCCGCAGACATCGCGATCAACGGCGATCACCTCGATTCCTCCAAGGTTTCGAAGGTGAAACGCATGGCCTTGATCGTTGCTGTTCTGGGCACCGTCGCCAGCATCTATCTCTTGTTTTTTGCATCCGAAAAACTTCGTGGGCCCTTCGCCTACTCATGGTTGTTTGCCTTTTATTACTTCCTGACGCTTTCGATCGGTGGCGTTTTCTGGACCTTGCTGCACAATGTTTCCAATTCAAGTTGGGGTACTTCCGTGCGACGCACCTTTGAAAATCTCGGTTCAACCTTTCCGTGGGTCTTCTTGTTTGGTCTTCCGCTTTTGTTCCCCCAAGTGCAGGTCTATCTGTACGAGTGGATGAATATTCACCGCGAAGCAGCAGGCTCGGTCAAAGAGTATCTCCATCACCACGAACACCTGCTTGCTAACAAGCATTGGTTCATGAATCTTCCATTTTGGTACGGTCGTTTTGCATTTTATGGCATCGGTCTCAGCACCGTGATTTATGGCCTCCGCAAGCTCTCGACTTCACAGGACACAGACCCAAATCCAGGGACCGCTCGTCTTCTGAAGGCGCGCTATCACTCGAACTATCCTCTCATTATTTTCGCGCTCACCATTACATTCACTGGCTTCGACTTTTTGATGGGGCTTGATTACAAGTGGTTCTCGACCATGTGGGGTGTTTATCTCTTCGCCGGCACCGCACTGAACTCGATGGCCGTCATCGTTCTCGTTTGCACCTGGTTGAAGAGCATGGGTCACCTCAAACACGTAACGACTCCAGAGCACTTCCACATCATGGGCAAGTTGATGTTTGCCTTCACGACCTTCTGGGCCTACATCGCCTTTTCCCAGTTTTTCCTGATCTGGTACGCGAACATCACCGAGGAAACTTCATACTTTTCGATTCGTAACACCGGCAACTGGAATATCGCGATGTATTTCCTCGTCTTCGGTCACTTCGTCGTTCCTTTCGTTGTGTTGCTTCAAGCATGGCTGAAAAAGAACCCGAAGATGCTCTCGATCGTCGCGGTTTACACGCTCTGTATGCACGCTCTCGATCATTATCTGATCACGATTCCTGAGCGAGGCGTTTCTCTTGGGCATATCAAGCCGGAAGTATTCGGTGATATCCAAGTGGCGATTCCAGGTGCCTTCTGGGGTGACATTCTCGCATTTGTAACCATCGGTGCGGCTTTCATCTTTATCCTCATCCGCGCCTTAGGTCAGCATTCACTCTATCCGAATCGCGACCCTCGCATTCTCGAGTCCGCCAACGTTTCCAACTGAGCTCACTTTTTTGAACATGGACCCATCCCGCGACAATCTGATCATCCGCTTCACCACATTTTGGTGGGCTCTCGGCACCTTCTTTATCTTTGCTGTGCTGCTTGCAGTGATTTGGTTATTCAATCACTCTGATCCAACAACACTTGAAGATGCTGCTGCCAAGCCGCGCTACGCCACTAAGGCGAAAATCGACGCAGCGCAGGCCGCTAACATCTCGCCTGAAGCACTTGATGCCGCCATCCCTAAGCTTAGTAAGCAGCTCGCCGCTTCCAAGCCATTAGCGGTTGAGCAGCCAGCGCAGCTTGTACCTGGTTCCGAAACTGCCAAAAAACTTGCATCAGCGCCAGCTGTTGATACCAAGACGATCGATATTCCGGCCGCAGTTGAGGCTCCGATTGATCCTGCTGCCATGGCGATTGGTAAAACTCAGTTTCTCGTCTGTGCTGCCTGCCACGGTCAAAATGGCGAAGGCGGTCCGATTGCTCCGCCGCTTGCCGGGTCGGAGTGGGTCAATGGCCCGATTTCTAATCTCATCCGAATCCAACTGCGCGGCCTCCAAGGTCCGATTTCGGTCAAGGGAACAGAATACAATATGCCAGGCGGTATGGCGGCACTTGCCTATCAAACAGACGAGCAAATCGCCGGAGTGCTAACCTATGTTCGCAATAGTTTTGGCAACAAGGCTTCGGCCGTAAAAGCCGAGCAAGTCGCTGCGCTTCGCAGTGAAGTGGGTAAACCCCAAGTTTCTTCCGCGGAACTCACCAAACCTTAATTTCGATTTTATCTTCAAAACCGATGTCTTCCGCCATCCCAAATAATAGTGAACAGGATGCCTTGCTTCGAGCAGGGATCGACCGTTCGTTACGTCACCCAGTGATGTTTTTCCTGACCAGCGGTGCCGCTTGGCTCGCGGTTTCGATCGTCCTAGGAATTTTAGCATCTGCCAAGGTTCACGCACCCGGCTTCTTGTCGTGCTGCTCATGGTTGACTTATGGTCGGGTTTTTCCAGCTCACATCAACGCGTTCATTTATGGATGGGGATTTCAGGCTGCATTTGCGGTGATCATTTGGATGATGGCTCGCTTATCTCGCAAAGAATGCACTGCATCGGGATTGATTCTGGTCGCCGGTCACGTATGGAATCTCGGAGTTTTGCTCGGTCTTGTTGGCATCATTTCGGGCTCCAGCACCGGCATGCCGTGGATGGAGTTCCCTTCATTCGCATGGCCGGTTCTGCTCGCCAGTTATTTCGCCATTGTCATCTGGTCATTTATTCAATTCCGT
>CANHKJ010000228.1 GCA_947460915.1 Verrucomicrobiia bacterium | reverse complement strand
TCGCTCAGAAGAAGCCCTTTTTCTTGTGGTATGCACCGCTGATGCCGCACGACCCGCACACGCCACCACAGCGCTTGTTAGAAAAATACCGCAAACTTACGCCATCCATTCATCAAGCACGTTACTGGGCGATGATCGAGTGGTTCGATGAAAGCATCGGCCAACTCCTCGATAGCCTCAAGAAACGCGGACTCGCTGAAAATACCCTGATTGTTTACGTCGCGGACAACGGCTGGATTCAGAGTCTCAACAATCCAAAATACGCTCCCAAGTCCAAACAGTCCCCCTACGATGGCGGCCTGCGCACGCCGATTTTCTTCCATCTTCCGGGAAAAGTTCCCGCCCAGCAAGCAGAGGAATTAGCCATTTCCGTCGATATCATGCCTACGGTACTTTCGATCCTCGGTATCACCGAAAAGGAAAAATTTCCCGGTATTGATCTCACCAAAACGGAACTTCGAAAAGGCCGCCATGCCATCCACGGGGCTTGCTACACGCACAACGCGCGCGACATCGACAAGCCCTCAGCGAACCTGCGCTGGAACTGGATCATACGCAACGAATGGAAACTCATCATGCCCGATCCCTCGGAAGCCGATGCCGTTATCGAACTCTATCAGATCCTAGATGACCCGAAAGAAATCAAAAATCTTGCGACGGCAAAACCAGAATTGGTGAAATCACTCACCGATGAATGGCAAAGCATCTCAGCGCCTACGCGATAATTTTATCCAGCATCATTTGATGCACACCCCAATCAAAGTAGGATTTTTCTTGAAAAAAATCCTACTTTTGCGAAATATTTCCCTATGAAAATCACCGTCGAATTATCTGATACCGAATTGCGTGAAGTTTTCAAAGCAACGGGACAGGACAAAAAAGGTCCTGCCATCCGACAGCTCGTGCATGAGGCATTGCAGCTGCGCAAGCGAGCGCAAGTAGCTCAGAAGTTTTTGTCAGGCAAATGGAGTGTTGACGCGAAGGCGGCAACTAGAGCACGCAAAAATGATCGCATAGCAGCACAAGCAGTATCCGAGCAATGGCGAGACTAATCGATACATCTTTATGGATCGACTTCACACGCAAGAAGTCTCCCGCTGCACTCAAAGCGGCAATCCTCCCGTGGATCATGGACCCTGATGCCTGCCTATGTGAACCGATCGCCTTTGAGATTCTTCGCCATGCTACTGCATTGGAGAAAAAACATCTGCAAGCGCAATTCGCTACCTTGCCCTTTCTCTCAACTCCCCCGACCTTGTGGCGTGATGCCACACAACTCGGCTCTGCATGCCGCGCCAAGGGCGTTAACGCCGGCTCGCAAGATCTGCTCATTGCCGCTAGCGCCATTCATCATCAAGCAGAGCTCATTACCTTCGATGCCGATTTTCTTGCCATTTCACGATGCACAGGATTACGTCTGCAACTGCTCAATCATCAAAATTGCTGAATTATTCAACGTTGATCAATGTGACAAGTTCGCCCGTTTTGCCCATTGCGGCAATGCCTTATAACCCTACTCCCTCCTTTACACCCACACATTTCTCCGATACGCTGCACCCATGTCTTGGCGGCCGCAGGAACCACCAGCGCGATGGTTGAGTAAAATCCCTTCGCGATACCACACATTCGTGCGTTATCTGGTGCGAGTCGGCCTTGTAGGCTTGGCTGCTTTCGCCTGTTTCTGTCTCTACTACGTCGGGCTAGCGTCGTCCTATGACATAGCGCAAGTCGGCAAACTCCCGCAACGCAACATCGTTTACGATCGCAACAACAACGAAATCGATGCTATCGTTGGCTCGAATATCGATCTCATCAGATTCGAGGATCTACCTCCATTCATGGTCAAGGCCCTGCAAGCCCGCGAAGATGCTGAGTTTTTCACCCATAGCGGCATTCACGTTCGTGGCTTAATTCGGGCGACGGTGCGAAACATCAAGGATCGGAAATTCACGCAAGGAGCTTCCACCTTATCGATGCAACTCGCTCGCAACACATATGAAATCCGCGCTAAATCACTACACCGGAAATTTCTCGAAATTGCTCTAACACTTCGCGTCGAAAATCATTACGACAAAAAACAAATCATGGCAGGCTATCTGAACCGCATCTACTTCGGCGTCGGAGCTGGACACCTCGGCATTCAAGATGCCTCCAAAAACTACTTCGCCAAACACGTCCGCGACCTCAATGAGGGCGAGTGCGCAATGCTGATCGGCATCATCCGCGGCCCACACATTTTCTCACCATGGCGGGACCTCGATGCCGCAAAAAGCCAACGCAACCAAGTGCTTGACCGCATGATCGCCATGAAGTTCATCGACGATGCCGAAAAGCAACGCATCATTGCCCTGCCAGTAAAAATCACCAAACCAGAAGACGTAGCCACCGAAAAATCCTATGCCATTCAAGCCATCGTGCGCGAAGTCAACAAACTCGTGCCCGAAGAGGAACTCCAGCATGGCGGACTGAAGATTTACACCACTCTCGACATGCCATGGCAACGACGCTTGGAAGGCGAACTCCAAAAGGCACTACTTTCGTTAGAAAAAGAGCGCGGTTACTCCGCTCCGACCATCGCCCAACATACAGGCGCGGAAAATCCCAACTACCTGCAAATGACGGCTGTCACTCTTGAAACAAAAACCGGAGCCATTTTGGCGCAAATTGGTGGCCGAGAGTATGATCACTCGCGCTTTGATCGCAGCAACTCCGCACGCCGCGATCTCGGCACCGCATTCGAGATCTTCGTTGCCGCTGCTGCCGCCGAACGCGGTCGCCCGATCTATCCCGGCAGTCCTGTCGCCACGGGAAGACCCATCGGGCCGCAAGGTGTCGAGCGAATCGCTCGCCGTTGCGGCCTAACAGGTCCCTTTTTGCAAACCGAGGATCTTTACCGTGGTGCTGTTTCGGCGACACCCATGGAAATGGCCATCGGACTATCCACTCTCGCCAACCAAGGGAGTCGGCCTTTCCCTTTCCTCATCCGCGAGATCCGCAACTCCGAAAACGAAATTATCGCTAGCAAAGGCCCACTCTATTTCCCAGCGCTCAGCCCCCAAGCTGCACGCAAATCACTCAGCGTGCTCAAGGAAACCAAGGGCGCCGATGTGTTTACGGGAGCCACGGGATCCGAGCGCGAAGCATGGACACTGCGCCTCGGGCCAAAAGGTTCTACCGCCATCTGGGTAGGCTTCGACAAACCACAAATCATCACGCAGGAAACTCGACTCAAAAAACTGCTCTCCGAAATTGCCACCCGTCTCGATAACAATTGATTTTTCTAAGATAACAGATTTTCAGACATAAGACCTAAGATTTTTTTACCATGCAAGTCACATCACTCCACATCGGCGCTAGTTCCGTCTCCCTGCTCATCGGTGAGCAATCGGCAAATGGCACCATCACTCCGCTCGATTTCTTAGAGCAACCAGCCCCCCTTGCGCATGACATTTTCGGTACGGGAAGCATCTCCGCAAGCACTACCGAACGCATCGTTGCCATCATCCATGGCTACCAAAAAACTCTCGCCGAGCTGGGACTTCCCGTGCAATCTCTCACCCGCGCTGTTGCCACCAATATCCTACCCGAGGCAGATAATCATGACGTCTTTCTCAACCGCATGCGCGTTGCTTGCGGCCTCAACATCGACCCGATCGATGATGGTGAAATGACGCGTCTCATTTATCTGAAAACACGACGCCGCCTCATGGACACTCCCGCCATGAAGCGCAACTGCACACTCGTCATCCACGTCGGCCCCGGAAATACACGGGCACTTCTTTTCAAAAAAGGCGTCATTGCTCGCTACACATCCTATCGCCTCGGCACTCACCGCACACGCGAAGCTGTTCACCAATCCCACGCCGAGGGTCCAGCCTTGCTCGATCTCATCCGCCAACATGCCAGCGGCAATCTCGAACAAATCCGCCTCGACTACCTCAACGAAAAAGTCGAAGCCCTCGTCATCATCGGTTACGAAATCCAACTCATCGCCCCCTTCCTCAATAAAGGCAGCAAAGCCTGTCCCATCAAGACACTCAAGATCTCAACCACACAAGCCTCGCAGCTATCCGATTACGACCTCGTCCGCCGCTACAACCTCGACTATCACACCGCCGAGGCCTTGCTCCCTGCCATGGAAATTGCAATCGCCATTTCGGAAATGCTACGCCTTCCCGAGATCTACATTCCCATCTCTGACTACGAGCAAGGTCTGCTTCACGACCTCCTCATTTCCAAAACACTCATCGGCACCTTTGAGCAAGAAGTCTTGCGCGCTACTCACATCCTTGCCGAACGCTATCACTCCGATCCACGCCACGGCGAGCATGTTTCCAAACTTTGCCTTCACCTCTTTACCCAGTTGCATGAACTCCATCAGATGGGGCCGCATGAAGCTCTGCTCCTGCAATGCGCAGCCATCCTCCACGAAGTCGGCTCCTACATCAGCCCTCGCTCGCACCACAAGCACTCGCAATACATCATTCTCAACTCAGAAATTTTCGGACTCGATCGTGTGGACATCACACTTGTCGCACTCATCGCGCGTTATCATCGTCACTCTACACCGCGCCCTGATCACCCCGACTACGCAGAGCTCGGAGCCGAGGACCGCGTGCGTGTTTGCAAACTCGCTGCCATCCTACGCGTAGCCGATGCTCTTGAGCGCACCCATCACCAACGCGTGCACGACATCGGCGTGATCGTCCAAGCCGATAAACTCCTACTCCAGCTCAAAGGCATCACTGATGCCACTGTCGAGCAACTCGCCATGCAATCCAAAGCTGACCTATTCACCCAAACCTTCGGCCTCAATGTAGTCGTGGAGACCACGTAGGATCGAGCAACAACTTCTGTAGCCACCACCGAAGAAATCCGATTTGGAAATCGGCGCTAAGATTACTGCTAGGGATCAATCCTGAATTTCGCACCAATTTGCGCGCTCAAATTTTCCCGAGTGATGATTTGGCGCCCGCTTCTGTTCGCTTGCATCATGATTGTCGTAGGTTCTATTCATCCCGAAATCCGAAGTTGAATCGATGTTGAATTAAGCAGCGCAGTGGTTTTTGCCAGTTTTGCCGCCTGTTTGTTCATTTTCGGGTGGCTCTGGTGGCAACTTCGGCGAAGTTGCTCTAGGCCATTGTAAAATGTTGTCTAGCAAGGGT
>CANHKJ010000227.1 GCA_947460915.1 Verrucomicrobiia bacterium | reverse complement strand
GAATATGGGCTGAGGAAGTGATCGTCTTGATGGAGCGCGGACTTCAGTCCGCCTGCTTTGATGAAAGATGCGGACTAAAGTCCGCGCTCCTTCCCTCATTAGGCAATGTCATTTCTTTCGCGTGATCCTATTCCCTAGGAAGCCGCCTAGAAACACGCCGGCTAACACCAGTAGGGGAAAAAAATACAAGACTTTATTACTGGAAGTAAACAACAAGACGATGCTTGCCATGCCACCAACCAGGAATCCTATCACTATACCGATCAATGTGCCCAGCAATTGTGCGGGGCGGAAGTTGTTTTGCAGCGTCAGGGAGCGCAGCGGTGACTCGTAAGTGATATTAGCAAACACTTCTAGAAAATCATTGGCGATGTTCAATAAGTCTTCTCTTTCGCTGCCCTTGAGAACCGTGTGGCTTATGCCAGGCCTGATGACTCGTGTTTCCGGTGCTTCGATTGTTACATACCCGTCATGAATCTTAACGCTGCCTGTGACAGCGGTGGCAAGGAAGCGCAGCACGCTGGGTTTGAGAATGGAAGCTAGATCTGAGAGGCGGGGGACAAGATGTGGAGCGGATTTGATTGATGCCTCCATAGCGTTCCGTGCACCGCCGCCGAAGATGCTGTAGTTTTTGTTAAATGCTTCAACCATAGCACGCTCATCCGGTGATGCGTTCGGAGCCAGATTCAGATCCAAGCCTTTGACACCAAGCAAATTCATACCTGCCGTTTCACGACGCGGCAGAAGTTCGAAATTCGGTAATCGCAGGCCCTCAAGGGAAATCACCGCGATTGTTCGCCAGTAATAGTAATATCCACCGCTGCCGCCACGCTCGGTCCGAAGATCATACGTCTCAAACGGCCTGTTCCGATAGGTTCCGCGCACATGATCCAAGCGATCTTCGGCTTCTCCGGGTTGATATTCATAGCCGTTTTGTCGGGCCCATTTGGCGTTTTCTGGTTGATGTGTGTGCATGGTTTTTACATGGTTTAATTCGATCACTACTTCGAAAGTGCCCGCAATGCAATTTGGCAAACTCCTCATTGTCGCGGGTTTGGTCGGCGTTGTTCAGCTGGCGGGTGTATTCAGGCATAACCTTATCTGATTTGCGCGGTCTTTGCTCTGGCCATGTGAAACATCGCCGACAAGCCGATAACGAGTCCCATCAAGCCCAATGCCAGAGCCAACCAAGACAAGCCAATTCCCTTGATCAATACGCTCTGATGAGGAGACATCGGATCGTAATACACCTGCACTTCCTTGCCCGCAGGGAAGAGTAATTGCTCATCCTTGGCTGATGCCCAAGATTTGTAGGACTTATTGCCATATCGCAGCCTGTCACCCTCAAACTTCTGATCATTGACATGGTAGGAGTATAGCACACGGACAGTGTATTTTTTGCTGCTAAAACGAGAACCTGGTTCGCGGCGCTCAGAAGAATCAGAAACTTTCGATTCGATGATTCTACCCGCTGTTGCAGGCCAGTCATTCGTTTTCAGTCCCTGCCGGAGTTGGAATCCCCCGATGACCAAAAAAAGGAGACCAATCAAGGTGAACATGCCGCCAAAGATCCATCCGACTACTGATTGCTGTTTTTCTGCTATAGGTTGATTCATGGAATTCTTGATAGAATAGGTTATTTGATTTCCGCTTCAAAGGTGCCGATGACAAAACTTCTTTCCTCGTCCGGCAGGCGCAGGTGGAGCTTGCCGGGGATTTTGCCATCATTGGCGGTGCCGAATTCCTGTTTCATGCTGTATCCATTGAGGTGATTTGTCGGCTCACCATCGGCGGCTTGTGCGTGAACGACCGCCATAGCGGCAGCGACCAGTGGAATAAGATACTTTTTCATTACTGTTTACACGCGCAGCATAGCAGAAAAAACCGACAAATAAAAACCATCATTTTGTGAACATTTCCGAAATGCAATTTCGGATCGGTGTGAACGCCTCATCAGTTCATCCGATACTCCCGAGAAAACCGCGGTTGCAGGAGCCTTCGCCGCCAAGACCTATCACCATGATCTAGAAATCGCCATGCAATCGCTTCAAACCCTCCCGCAAGGCCCCGACCGCACCTAGGCGTTAGCAACCATCTCATCTTGAAATTGGTCTTTTTGCCTTGATGCCAAAAAATCATGAACCTTTCTAACATTGGACCTTCCGTGCTTGTCGGGGTAACCATGCGTGTTGTTCATTATGGCACAAAAGTGTCTTGCTTGAATGATCTTCACTGCTTGAATTCCTTTTTCTGATTCTTATGAAAACGTTTCCATTTCACGGCATCTCATCCCTATTGCTTGTTACTGTGATCAGCTTCTTGCTGCCCTCATGCGTATTCTTCCATGACACCGTAGCATTCAATGCGCTCGGCAAAATGGCCGCTGTGAAAACACCTTTGCCAAAGGTGGAAATCGACACGAACATCACCGTAGCAACCTTGCTGGGTGGGACTGTGAAAAGCCGAAAGCCTTACGACATTCGTGCTTATTACATGGATAATACATTCACCTTCGCCACGATCGAAATCAGCGCATTGACCGTTACCTATGCCGATGGCTCTCACGATACTGGAGCCGCTGCGCTCAAGCTCCCCATGCGTTTTCAATCGACGGTGTATGAGTCCTACAATAGCATGGATGGCGGAGCCGTGGTCGTGAATAAGTCAAGAATTCTCGATGCTCATTTGTCCGAAACGATCCAACGCGATGAACCGTTCACGCTATCGATCAAGGGCCAATTCATCAAAGATAACGGCACCATCATTCCTTTCAAGATCACAGAAAAATATGACATGACTCGCGATAAAAGAACGGAATCGTGGGCTGATTTTGTGAGTGGGTGTTGAGCGATGCTTCAATCAAGTGCATCATTCTAGCCCCGAGCTTGACAGTCCGTCGGCTTCGGAGAATATAACAACGCCTTGCGTTACTGAATTCCGAATCCTATTTTTCACCATATGACTAGCTGGCAAATCAATAGAACTTTTCTGCTGATTTTTGCTGGTTTTTTTCTAGTAGGTGGCAGTCATCTCTCGGCGCAAAATCTCGTAACGAATGGTGGATTTGAAAGTGGGTTGACGGGATGGACCAACGGGAGGAGCGGTTCAGGCAGTGCGTCCTTCTCGTTGGAAACCAGCCTGCAATACGAAGGCACGAATGCTTTGAAGACAGTGGTCAACAATCCTGGTGCCGACATTTGGAACGTGGAGACGCGCGGACCGACTTTGACCAATCTGGGAACGGGCCAGTCAGTCAGCATCACCTTCCGCGCCCGTGCCGCTACGGCGGGTGCCAAACTCCGCGCTGTGCTGCAAACGACTACCTACCGCCAGTCGGAGTTCACGCTTAACACTGCATGGACGAGATACACATGGAACTTCACGTCTGTCGAAACCAGCCCGCAGTTCAAATTTCAGTATCGCACAGCGGGAACGGTTTGGATCGATCAAGTGTCGGTGGTGGCCAATGCCGCAGCGGGAACTACCACGCGTATTTCTTCCGATACGACGATTCGCCACCAGACGATGGATGGAATTGGTGGCTCGATTGCGTTTAATACGCCGGACTATGAAGCCCTGAGTGCGACGAAAAAAAACGAGATCGAAAACCTGCTTTACGTCAATTGTGGCATCGATATTGTTCGACTCAGAACAGGAAACTCTGATGCATTGAACAACGAGTTGGCCATGAGGGCCCAGAGGAATGGTGCCAAAAGTCTATTGACCTGTTGGTCTCCGCCGGCATCTCTCAAAAGTAATAACAGTATCGTAAGTGGGACTCTTAGGATCGTATCAGGAAAATACGATTACGCCGGATTCGCGGATTGGTGGTATGCAAGACTCAGCGCATCGAACTGGATGCATGACTTCATCTCGATCCAAAACGAGCCGAGTTTCGATCCAGGCGACAAAGAGACCTGCCGCTTTTTCGCGAACGAGACCGTTCCCGCAACAACCAGCGGGTCTGCGAGCTACAGGTTAGCCATGGATGCCGTTTACAACAAAATCAAGAATGAACCGAAAAGACCGCAATTCATCGCGGTGGACGCTGAAAATCACTCAGCTTTTAATTCAATCGCCCCAACGGTTTCGGGGCTCTCCTATGTCAATCATCTGGGATTCCACAACTACGGCACCAATGACTTTGCCGGGGTCAAATCAAGGTACAATGGCAATCGAGGATGGATGACGGAATGGGGGGCTGATCCTGATATTTTGAACAACTGGTTGGTTCTGGCGACAAATATTCATGAGACGCTGGTGAACGCAAATGCCTCGGCCTATCTTGCGTGGCGGATGGTTCATGGCAATAATACGGGCCAGTTCTGGGCGATGATCGGCGTGGACAATGGACAATACCAAGTCCAGAATTCGTTTTATTCCGTGAAGCACTTCGCGAAACACATCTCAAGCGGCGACCAACGCATCGAGGTGACAAACTCCGGCACCAACGCCAATCTTCGCGCCTCTGCGTATCTCAATGCTGCAGGCAACAAAATCAGCCTCATTGTCCTCAATACGGGCGGCACGGACGATGTGATCTCATTGCGTTTTCCAGGATTACCTGTCGGTTCCGTCACTGCTTTCCGCACGCGACAGTTTGACATCGGCGGCTTTCCTTACAATTCGTTAGGGACTATCAATATCGCCAACAATCAGACGATTTCCAAAAACTCGATCACCAGTTATGTGGTTAATCTAACAGAAACGCTTAATCCTTACGATCCATCTTTGTTGCGTGTAGATGGATTTCTGAAGCAGGGCAATCAATTCTCACTCGCGATACCCGCTCAGCCTGGGCATAATTTTACTCTGTGGAAATCGAGCTCTCTCGCCGATGGCTCATGGCAAGAAGTGACGAATGCGGTGCGTGCAGAAATCGACGGACAGCTTTATCTAACAGACCCCAATACTGGCACAGCGCGGGCATTCTATCGCGTTGAGCGGGACACAGGACTGTGAAGTAGTGCCATGTTTCGTATGGTTGAAAGGATTTACGTCAAAGTGAGAATAATGACTGAAGTCTTATCTTCCTTATCTCTTTAATATGTCCAAAATCACCTTTATCCCGAAAACCGAAGTTAGAAAAAGCATCGTTTGGCTACAGGTCATATGGTAGAAGGGTTGTGTCGAATAACCGCACACCAATTTCCTTCACCAAACGATGCGCACATTTTGTAATCCTGTTTTT
>CANHKJ010000226.1 GCA_947460915.1 Verrucomicrobiia bacterium | reverse complement strand
CTGCGCGACAAATGCGTTTTCTCCTCGGGCAGTCCCGATGCCGCGATTGCCTTCATTGGCGATTGCCCAACGCATCACGATGAGCAATCCGGTCAACCATTCAGTGGTATGGTCGGCGAAAAATTTGACGCCATCCTCAAGGCGATGGGGCTCACGCGCTCGGAAGTTTATCTTACCCAATTGGTGAAATATCGCCCCGCGATGCTACGCCAAACTACCAACAATCGCACGCCGAATCCCGCCGAGATTGCCGCGTTTTTGCCTGTGCTCGCTCTGGAAATGCAAATCGTGCAACCGCGGTTAATCGTCGCGCTGGGTTCAGTTCCTTCGATTGCGATTTGTGCCTCCGAGGAGCCTCAGCCGCTTGAAAAACTTCGCGGGAATTGGCATGAATGGCATGGCGTTCCAGTGCGCCCGAGCGAGACACCAGCCTTTTTGCTCACTGCCTCCAACAACAAAAAGCGCGAGTTTTGGGAGGATCTGTTGGCGGCGATGGAAAAACTCGAAATGCCGATTTCTGAAAAGCAGCGCTCGTATTTTCAGGGGAAATAACATCATTAAACGGCTAACCTATTGCTGATGCTATCATGGATGCTTAGTCTTTGGCTAATGCAATCAGGCGTTTTACCGATAAAACAGCGAGAATCATTGAGCCGACGACCATGATTACATTGATAACTAATTGCATCGTTGGATAAGGGCCAGGTTCAGGGTATCCGATGATATTGGTCAATTTTTTGTAAGGAATGAATGCAGCGGCAAACATGAACAACTGGATAACTGCACCTGAAAAGATGAGCACCGCAGTAGTGAGCCGAACTGACTTGCTGACTGCGCATCCAGCGGCGACTGCAAGTGCGATGGGCGTGATATAGCTCCAGCCATCAATTGGGGAAAAGGTCAAGAGCAATGAAGGTATAGTGGGAAAAGCGGCACCTTGCATGTATTTTCTGAACAAGCCGATGCGGACATCGCGTGACAAGAGTCCCAAAGCGAATAGCGGGAATGCACAAGCAATATATACCGCTAGTCCAATGAATACACGAGCCAATGATGCCTTTGTCAGCATGGACTTTGTGTGCCGCGACCTACTTGTCAGTGATGACAGAGAGTCATTTTACTGTGCAGGCTTGAGACTAGCAACGTCCCACTCGGGGCGACCGATTTCGCGGTTCAGTTCGTTAAACTCAGCGACCTCGGCAGCGGTGAATAGCAGACCACCGTTGGCATCGGATTGCTTGCGCGCGTTAGCTTCGAGTTGACCAGGCAGCATCGCATTTTCATTGCCGTGACCAAGGATGTCGTGGATCACTGCACTCAAGTTTTCTAGTTGGCTGCGACCTTGGGCAAAGTCTTTGCCGGAAATTGCATCGGGATGGATGACTTGGAAATAAAAGGCGGATGTGGACTTTTCGCCTTCGCACGGAACGGGACGACCGCGATGCGTTGGCAGCGAACCACCGATGAGGCCAGCCATCAGTTCGTTGATCAAAGAGAGTCCATAGCCCTTGTGAGCGCCGAAAGGCAGCAGCGATGCTACCGCATTTGGGTCAGTAGTTGGGTTGCCATCTTTGTCCACAGCAGCACCAGGAGGCAATTGCTTGCCTTCGCGTTTCAAGGCCTGCACGCGGCCCATGGCAACGGTGGAGGTCGCCCAGTCGATGACTAACGGAAATCCAGAGGCTGCCATCGTCGGGATGCCCCATGAATGCGGATTTGTGCCAAGTGTCGGGAATTTTCCACCAAATGGAACTACCTCAGCTAGAGTGGAGGTGCAGTTTGTATAAGCGATGTAGCCGCGTTCTGCAGCTGCCATCACGTAGCCGCCGCCCCAGAGGTAGTGGAATGCATTGTCGATAGAAATTTGGGCGATGCCGTATTGATCAGCCAGTTCGATGGCACGATCGATCGCGCGATACGCAACGCTTTGACCGAGCTTTTTATTGGCATTCCAAGTTTCCGAAGCAGGAAATCGCGAGGGCAAAACTTCGATTTCGGCACCAGGCACACAACCACCGGTGGCAGAGCCGAAGAGGTGATCTAAGTGCAGTGCTTTTAGCGCGTGGTGCGTGCGGATGCCATGGCGTGCTGCCTCGGCAGCAAGGCGTGCACCTTCTGCGGCTTCATCTACGGCATAGCCGCGATGCGTGTAAGCTGCGATGACGAGATCGTCGTGGTCTTGACGTGGAATGACGAGAAATTCAGACATGGGTTGTGGTGTGATAGAGCAGTATGTGTGATCGAAAGAGTGCTTAACGACCCGAGACTAGAAATTTTCTCGCTAGCTGTCCAGTGTCTATGTCCGTCATAACGTTAACACGCTAATTCACGCCATCGTATAGCTCCGCGAGTGCGATGGAAATGCCCGCTTCTGGCAAATGCAAGACAGTGTCAAGGCCTGAGAGTGTTTCTTTTTGAAATCCCGATTCGTCTCTGCGGTAGATCGTAAGATACGGTGCATCCGTCTCGGCAAGAATGTATGTTTGCAAAGTCGGAATGGTCAGGTAATCGCGAAATTTTTGCACCTCATCATTGCGGCGTGTAGAAGGGCTGAGAACTTCCAGAATAACGCTAGGAGAATTCGTAAACAGAGCATCACCCGCAACCGGTTGGCAAATGATCATGCCATCGGGATAATAAAACGCCTCATCGCCCGAACCGAGATCGATTTGTAGTTTGAAATCACTTCCTGTGGGAAAGCAGCTTTTTCCGGAGAGTTGATTTCCTGACAAACGAAGAAAATTCAGGGAGATCCGTTGATGATTCAGTGTGCCCCCAGACATCGCATAGACATGACCAGCGATGTATTCATGACGAATTTCTGATCCAAGTTCCTCATGAAGATACTCATCTCGTGAAATGGTTTTGTTTGCAAGCACCACACTCATGTAGGCGTTGATACCATAAAAAAATTCTCGTGCAAGTCGTTAAATGAATAAGCTGTGTGACGCGGTGCGGTGTGTATTCATTCTTCTGCTGACGAATCGCAAATACGGTTAGACAGTTTTTTGATAAATGCTGACCTAAATTTGAATGAAAGGGTATGCAACTCCCTTCTCCTTATTCTTGGCTGATGATTTTTTCTATCATCTGCTCGGGTGTGAGGGCGATGTTGAGGGTGAGGGCGTTTGTGGGGATTTCGAGTGTGGCGAGTTGGCTTGCTAATAGAGCGGGGGGCATGAAGTGGTTTTTTCTTGATTGGAGGCGCTCGGTGAGTTGTTCGGGGCTGCCGTGGAGCAGGATGATTTTGAGATCAGGGCAGGCTTGGCAAAGAATGCTGCGGTAGCTTTCTTTGAGGGCGGAACAGGCCAAGACAAAGGAGGGAGTGCTGCGGATGGTGTCAGCGATGGCGGTGAGCCATGGTAGGCGATCATTGTCATCGAGCGCGATGCCTTGGCTCATTTTTTCGCGATTCGCCGCTGGGTGGAAGTCATCGGCATCAAAAAAGATGATGCCTAACTTACCGGCCAGTGCTTTGCCAATCGTCGTTTTCCCCGAACCACAGACGCCCATGACGATGAAGCGTTTCGTTGGGTTCGAGGAAATCATTGCAACGACGGATTGAACGGATGATACGGATTTTTAAGCTCCAAATCTTATGTCTGAAAGTCTTATTTCTACTTCCAAATCTCCGCGACTATTGCCTCAAGTTTTTTGCCATAGGTGACATAGGAGTCGTAGCATTGTTGCCAATCGACTTGGGATTGGTCTTTGACGTGGAAGACGGTGGCGACGTGGGGTTCGATGGCGATGTAGCCGTCGTAGCCGATGGCTTTGGCATCGGTGAGAATTTCGCGCACATGGGCTTCTCCTTCGCCGGGCCAGCAGTAGATGGGTTCTTCTCCGGCTGCGGCGGGGTATTGGCAGTCTTTGATGTGGATGTGGACGACGTGATCGCGCACGGCTTTCCAGAAATCGAAGGCATTTTGCCAAGGAAATGGCTCGGCGGCGGAGCGATCGAGTTGGAAGACGGGATTTCCGGTGTCGAACACCAATTTCATGCCTGGCACTTCTTCGATGAGTCGCAGGGTATGAGCGGCGGAAAAACCTCCCCAGTTCATGCAGTTTTCGTGTGCCGCAGTGATGCCGGCATCGGCGAAACGTTTGACAATTTCGCGCATGCGGCGGAAGCGCTCTTGCTCGTGTTGATCTTCGCCCCATGGTTCTTGGACGTAGGACATGATGCGCACGAGCTTGGAGCCAAGGCGATGCATGCGTGGGATGGCGCGCTCGATTTCGGCGAGAGTGACATCGAAGTCACCGGTGATTTTTTTGCCCCAGTTGCCGATCAAGGAACCGAATTCGGGGACGTGAATCCCTGCGGCGTCGAGGGTATCGGCGATTTGGTCGAAGGTCTCTTGCGGCACTTCGTGCAGGTTAACACCATCGATGCCACGAGCGGACAGATGAGTCCATCCGAGCTCTTGTGTGGCTTGAATTTGCTTGGCGAGCGAGCGGCCCGCTTCATCGGAAAATCCAGTGAGTTGCATGAGGGTAAAGTTTTGGTTAGAGTGTTACACGGACGCCACCTTCGCGAGCGGAGCGATAGACGGCATTGATCACGGCGACAGCTTTGCGCGCTTCGCTGGCATCGACGGCACAGGGACGATTTTCGCGAATTGCCTCTACCACTTCTTGGAAATTCCGGCGATGGCCTTCGAAGTTGATGGCGGAAGGATCATTGGCACCGAGACCTTTGGCGGAGCCTTGCATCAAGGTTTCGCGGATCTGTGCGTCTTCGTCTTTGGTTTCGGCGAAGTCCCACACCTTGAACGATTCGTCGGCGAGAAAGACTGAGCCCTTGGTGCCGCAGACTTGCACTTCGGCAGGGTGACCGGTGGATGACCAGCAGCAAGTGGAGGCCTCGAGCACGCCGCGCGCGCCGTTGGCAAATTCGAGAATGGCTACGCAGGAGTCTTCGACCTCGATGCGTTCATGGGCGAGCAATGCGGTTGATGCAGTGACAGCAACTACGGGGCCGGCGATGTGGATGAGTTGGTCAACGGTGTGAACGCCTTGATTCATGAGGGCTCCACCGCCATCGAGGGCCCAGGTGCCGCGCCATGCTCCGGAATCATAATACTCCTGGGTGCGCCACCATTTGACGTAGGCCGAGGCTGAGGTGATTTTGCCAAAACGTTCCTCGGTGCTGGCTTTCTTGAATGCTTCGATGGCTGGTTGAAAGCGACGATTGAGCACGGCGGAAAGTGTTTT
>CANHKJ010000225.1 GCA_947460915.1 Verrucomicrobiia bacterium | reverse complement strand
CAGTTCACGCTGTGGAGGCACAAATGACGAGTTTTTTTTCAATCACTACTTGCGCGCAGTCAAAAGCAGGAGTAGGGGAATGGCGTGAAACGTAATCAATTTCCCTCATCGAACCGGACATTTCCTGCCTGTGCTTGCTTATTGCTTGCTGCTTTTTCGCTGACATCCTGCAAAAAAGAGCCGATGGAAGTGACGTCTACAGAGACTCGTCCAGTCCTCTCTGCTGACAAGCCTGTGAAGCTTTTCGCAAGCTCTGATGAGCGTTTTCGCGCTTCGGTGGATAGTCCTGTTAAGGGGGATGCTCCGGAAAATTGGCTCAGTCGTCCCGGCACGGAATTTCGATTGCTCAACTATTCCTTCGGCGCAAGTGGTAGCGGAGAAGTGTATGTTTCGCGCTCCATGGGCTCGGTGCTAGACAACGTCAATCGTTGGCTGAAGCAGTTCGCGCAAAAAGATCTCGATCAAGCCGGAGTCGATGCCTTGGAAAAAATTCAGATGCTTGGCGGCCAATCCGTTTTCGTGAAAGCTGAGGGTTCCTATGCGAGCGGCATGGGCAAGCCAACGGTTGAGGGATTTGCCCTAGCAGGAACGGTGGTGCAAGTGGGCGCTGACATTTATACGGTCAAAATGGTTGGTCCGAAGGATGAGGTCGTAGCAGAACGCGAAAAGCTCACGGCCTTTGTGAAAAGTTTGCGCATGGCTGAATGATTGATGCTCTAACGACCGTATCATCACATACATTTTCTACTCATGGATGAAGAAATAAATCAAGATTCTAGCGCCGCGATGCAACGCCGAAAAAGCTTGCCCTCGCAGCTGTTTCATTTCCTTGCTGGATTTCCGTTAGCCACGGTACTGATGTTGATTTTACTCCTTCAAACATGGTTGGCAACATTAGAGCAGGTGGATTATGGTCTCCACGCCACACTGAGGAAATACTTTGATCCACAAGCTTTTTTTATCATCGGAGAGCTGCGTCTGCCTGAGGAAATTGGTGGGCTGGCGCTGAAAATCCCGATGCCTGGTGGCTACTACGTGCTCGGTTTGTTTTTTCTCAATTTAGTTTTGGGTGGCATCGTGCGCGCCCGCAAGGGCTGGAATAAGGCTGGCACTCTGATTTCTCACGCGGGCATTTTGTTGATGATTTTTAGTGCCGCAGTCACCGAGCGCACCGAAAAGCGTGGAACGATGGATTTCTTTGAGGGCGAAACCTCGAATACTGCTCAGGATTACTACGAATATGTGGTGGAAGTCTCTGAGCACACGAATGGCGCGCCAAAAGAGGTGCATGTGATTCGCGGTAATTATCTCAGCGATCTCCGTGGCGAGCCCGCTCCGGTGCGCAAGGTGCTATTGCCAAATTTGCCTTTTGATATGGAGTTCACACGTTACGCTCCCAATGGACGCGTCATGTCAGTGAATGAGATGGCTCCTCATGCTGGCACTCCAGTGCTCGATGGTTACTATATTTTTGATCGTCCTACCAACAAGGCTACCGAGATTGATGTAGCTGCTTGTTATGCGAAAATTTCTTCACGAGATGGATCGTCGATCCCGAGCTTCATTTTATCGGGTGATGCCTTTCAACCTCATACGTTCAAAGTGGGCGAGCGAGTTTTCACTTTTCATATGCGCAAGCTGTTATGGCCGATGCCATTCTCGGTGCGACTCGATAAAGCAACGGCAGAGTACTATCCTAATTCCACGAAACCGAAGCGTTTTGAGAGCATTGTGACGCGATTAGAAAATGGTAGCGAAGCGAAAGTGGAAATAAAAATGAACGAGCCGATGCGGTATGAGGGGCTAACATTCTATCAGCGCATGATGGGCCGCGAAAATGCACAATTGGCAGATTCACGTCCGTATTCACAGCTGGAAGTGGTGAAGAATCCCGCTGATCAATGGCCATTCTATTCCCTCTGGGTGGTGACTGTCGGCCTCTTAGTGCATTTACTCATCAAGTTTTATGAATTTGTCGTTCGCATCAACAAGAAACGCGCGAACCAACCCCAACGTTGATTTTTGTCATGCCCGCTGCAACTCATTCACTCTGGACTCGCATCGTCGCCGTTTTGGTGATTTTGACCGTGATTGTCACCTTATTCTTCTTCATGGTGAAAGACATGACGCCGAAAGGTGAAGCTATTAATATCAAGGAATATACGCCATGGGAACAGGAATCTGTTAGGCTTATGGATAAACTCGTTCTGCGCGATGGTGGACGGGTGAAGCCTTTTTCTTCCTATGCTCAGTTCTCGATGCTGCGGATTCGCGGTGATCGCAAAATTGAAATCAACCTCGATAGTGGAGAAAAGGAAAAAATTCTGCCCACAGAATGGCTGATGGATTGTCTTTTTCGTCCACAATTCGCTATTGAAATGCCGAGTTTTCGTGTGGATAATGCCGCCGTGATTGAGTCGATCGGCTTGAAATCTCACGGTCGTCGTGATCGTTACACATATAAAGAGATCGAGCCAGGGGTTGAAAAATTGTTTGAACTGGCGCAGAGCTACGAAAAGATTGAAGAGAAAAAGCGTGATGCTGTGCAAAAGATGACCATCGATCTCGCCTACAATGTGCGCAACTATCAGTTCCTCATCAGCTACTTTGCGTTTGCACGCGGAGGTGTGGAGATGAAGGCCGCGAATCCTGATGGCAGCTCGCGGTTTACTGATTTTAGCACAGTGATGGGCACAGCTCCGATGATTTTGCAAATGGCACAAGAGAGTCAGCAGACCGGAGCCGCGATTCCTGAAAACCTGCAATCGCTTCTGCAACAAGTTCTCGATGGCTCGAACTACGCCAAATACGGACTGCTGATGATACCGCCTGATGACAAAGCTCTCGCCGATTGGCGCAGTGCCGGTGATCGCATCATGGATGTGATGAGCGGGAATCTCAAAGATCCTAACGCCGCAATTTCTGACATTAAGGCGCTCGAATCTCTTGCTCGCAAGGCCATGTCGCCGCAAGCAGAATTTCGCACGGAACTGTCCGCAGTGGTAAAGCGCTTCTCGGATCGCGCGACAGAACGTGGAGAGTATCGTGCCATTGATGCGGAAAACCTCTACAATCGGAAAAATTTTACGCTCAATGCCATGGTCTGCTTTTTGCTAGCGATGTTGCTAGCGATCGGTATGTGGTTCCTTGTGCTGGTGGAGTCGCCCAAGCGCATCGTTAAGATCACATACGGTTTTTCATTGGCATTGGTCGTGATTGCGCTGGGTTACATGTTTGTCGGCATCGGCATGCGCAGTTACATCATGTGGCGTCCGCCAGTGGGTAATTTGTACGATACCATCATTTTCATTTGCGCAGTGGCAGTGGGAATCTTGCTCATCATTGAATACTTCATTCGCGAACGTGTGGCTCTTACCTTGTGCTCGGTTCTTGGCTTGGCGCTTGTGCTTTTGGCTCGCCGTTATGAAGTGGGTGATGCCAAGGATCACATGGACCCCTTGGTCGCGGTGCTGAACTCGAACTATTGGCTTACCACTCACGTCATCACCATCACCATGGGCTACGCCGCTGGATTGCTTACGGCGTTCCTCTCGATGAGTTACGTCTTGATGCGTGCCCTTGGACTTGGCGCGGATAGCAAGCGCCTACTGCGGCTCATTACCGGAGCAACTTATGGCGGCTTACTCCTGACCTTGTTCCTCTCACTCGTGGGCACGGTATTGGGTGGCGTTTGGGCTAACGATTCTTGGGGCCGTTTCTGGGGATGGGATCCGAAAGAAAATGGCGCGCTGATGATTGTGCTTTGGACTCTGATTATGCTTCACGCCCGCCTTGGTGGCATCATTCGCGATTGGGGATTCCATCTGGCCTCGATCTTCATGTCTTGCATCGTTTCTTTTTCCTGGTGGCATGTGAATTTCCTCGGTGAGGGACTTCACAACTACGGCTTCACCTCTGGCAAAGGTTTCATCTGGATCTTCTACGGCGGTGTGATGGCTCTAATCTTCTTTGGTGCATGCATGTGGCTAGCCGAAAAAATCAAGGATTTGAACGATCAAGCAAACAACAAAAATCAAGCTGAGAAAAAGCCTGAGATCGCGACCGCGAATTCTTAAATTGAGGGACCCCACGCCTGTGAACAAAGGATTTACATGGATGAAATTTTTCGTCGTGCTCGTGCCCGTCTGGCTCCTCGTCTCGGGTGGCATCGGCTTATGGGCGCATTTTCACTTTGAAAAAAAAGAGCAGCAAGAACAGAAGCATGCCTATCGGCGTTCGATCAATGAAGTGAGCCTACTCGATGATTTTGTCAAAATTGCCGATGACATCGGCGGCAGAAATCTAGCACAAATGAATGGCGTTGCTTCTTTGAAACGCATGTCATCCATGATCGAGGGCTCGCTCGGTATCTCGAACATGGGCTACGAGGTGAAAAAAGTTCCCGGTGTTGAAATCGATGGAGTGTCTCTACCGATCTATACGGTCGATGTTATGCGTCGCGAAACTAAGCAGGAGATCTGGTTGGTAGTGCCCTATGATTCACCTGCGGATGCTCCACGAGGAGCTGCCTCTGCCTCGGCGATCTCCGTCTCGTTTGCCGTAGCTCAAGCCTTAATCGGGCAGCCGATCGAGAACAACGTTCGCTTTCTTTTTGTCCCAGGTGCATACGCTAGTGAAGATTTGCGCATGGATCTGCTAGGGAAATGCCAGCGCTTGATGAACCTCGGAGGTCGGGCAAAACAAGTTCTCGTTCTTGGGTCGATGCTGCATGCTGGTCCGATTAGCGCCGTTGGCCAAGATTCGACACAGCCCATATTCGTTCAGAAAAATATTCCCATTTCAGTAGTCACTGCCGCAGAGTACTGCATTCAAGACGATGTTCGCTTTTCCCAATTGTTGTTAGAGAGTGGGTTGCCTAGCACGGAAATCTTTGCCCGTGCCGATGAATCCATGGAGCCCCACCTCGAAGATAGCATCACGCCGCCAGGCAAACTCATCGCTGCCCAAGCTGAGCAAGTCTTGTTGTTGATCCAATCATTGGCTCAAGCTAAGGCAAAGTGAGCCGAGGCGAAAAATAATCGAAAAAAGCAAAAAATTCGCTTGCCAGAGTGCTCTTGAATCCTCTATCAATCCGCGCGCCGATTCGGTGCCACGCAGTCGCCCTTATCAAAGGATAACACGTGACCAAAGAAATGGGGTTTTAGCTCAGTTGGTAGAGCACTTGCATGGCATGCAAGGGGTCAGCGGTTCGAATCCGCTAAGCTCCACCATTTCTTT
>CANHKJ010000224.1 GCA_947460915.1 Verrucomicrobiia bacterium | reverse complement strand
CGAGTTGGGGCAGGGGGCTCCTGCTGTTTCGGCCTGCAAGGTGTCGGCCATTTTTTTCAACGCCACGAGTACCGTGCGCACGGCTAGTCCTTGGGTTTCTGCGGGAAGCAAAAGTTCTAACAAGTCAAGATAACGCAAAATGCCCGTGACATGACCATCATCATCGACGACTGGCACTGCGCGCACGCCACTGCTCAGCATTTTCTGATAGGCGGTGAGAAAGGTATCATCGGGCGCAACTCGAACGACGTTACGGCGGCACATCATACCAGCGCTGGTGCGCACGTCATCGATCAAGATCGGGGCTTCGATTTTTGCTTGCTCCAGGACCCATGCAGTACGCGGAGTGAGCTCACCACAGCGGGCTGCTGTGGCGCTCGGTTCCCCCGTGAGGCGCAGGAGCGCAGCATGGCCAATGGCCGAACAAATCGCATCCGTGTCTGGATTGCGGTGTCCGATCACATAAAATGGCAATTCGCTTCTCCAGGCGTTCATGATCGTTCGGGGGTGAAAAATGAAAATGAATCACGTAGGCTGCTCGCCCCGAGCCATCACGACTTTTCCGGTGCGGACTGTCTCGATGATGGTGAATTGGGAGAACATCGTGATGGCTGCATCAGCTTTGCTGGTCTCGCCAGTGATCATGACGATCATACTGGTAGGAGTCAGGTCAACGGTACGACCACTAAAGTGTTCGGCGATCTGAAGGGCCTGTGAGCGCTCGGCAGGCGAGCACTGGATCTTGATCATGAGTAATTCGCGCACCACGGCGTTGTCGCTATTGTGCTCGAAGCAATGAATCACGTCGATAAGCTTGTTTACCTGCTTGATGATCTGCTCCAGTCCGGCAGGATCACCGACGATGCCGATGGTCATGCGCGAGAAATTCGCGTCACGACCTTGAGATACGACGAGACTGTCGATGTTGAATCCGCGGCGCGCAAAGACTTGGCAGATGCGCATCAACACGCCGGGGCGATTGTTGACGAGCACGGACAAGGTGTGCACTGCTTGGTCAGGAGAGGGAGCTACGGGAGTGTCAGTAGTGACGATCGTTTGCATGGAAGTTTTCAGTTACAAGATTGAAGTTTAAGTTAGATGGCATCATGGGGAACCAATTCATCACGTGGAACCAGTTGGTTTGGCCATCTTGTATTTCGGTGGCTCAATGAGCATGTCTTCGAGCGCGGCACCGGCGGGAATCATCGGGAAAACGTTGTCGGTTTTGATGCACTCGGCATGAATCAAGATCGGGCCATCGTTGTAGGCGAGGGCTTTTTTGATCATGCGAGTCACGTCAGCCGGGCGTTTGATGTTGACGCTCGGGATGCCATAGGCGGCAGCTAGTTTGCAGAAGTCAGGGTTGCCGATGAGATCGACTCCGCTAAGGCGATCGTCGAAGAAAAGCTCTTGCCACTGGCGAACCATCCCGAGGTAATGATTGTTCAATACGACGATTTTGACAGGCAGCTTGTGAATCGCCGCGGTGGCGAGCTCAAACAATGTCATCTGGAATCCACCGTCGCCGGAGATCGAGATGCAAGTCTTGTCAGGGCAAGCAAATTGCGCACCAATCGCGGCAGGGAAACCGAAGCCCATTGTTCCGGCTCCACCTGAGGACAGCCACTCGTAAGGACGATCGTTGAGGAAAAACTGTGCCGCCCACATCTGGTGCTGACCGACGTCTGTGGATACGATCGCTTTTCCTTTGGTCTGCTTGTAGAGCTCCTGGATGACCTGCTGCATGCGCAGGCCGCCTTGTTTTTTGTAGTTGAGCGGGAACTTTTTGCGATAGCCATCAAGTGTCGCATTCCACTCAGTGGTATCGAGACGAGAAATGCGCTTGTTTAGTTGGGTGAGTGCAGCTTTGGCATCGCCGATCACCTGAATGTCCGGGCGGATCATTTTGTTCATTTCGGCGGCATCGATGTCCACGTGGATGATTTTCGCATTGCGACCAAACATGTGTGGTTGGCCGATGATGCGGTCATCAAAGCGTGAGCCGACGTTAAAAATCAAATCCGCTTCGCAAATGGCTTTGTTCGCATAGGCAGTGCCGTGCATGCCGATCATGCCGAGCGAGAGTCTGTGCGTCTCAGGGAAGATCCCCTTGCCGAGCAGTGTGGTCGTCACGGGAGCGTTGAGCGTTTCGGCGAAATAGAGCAATTCGTCAGCGGCGCGTGCGATCATTGCACCTTGACCCGCAAGGATCACAGGGCGTTTTGATTGGGCGATGAGTTGCAGTGCTTCATCGATGGCTGTCGGGCAAATGTTAAATGCCTCTTCAGGATGGTAGCCAGGAAGGTCGATATCGGGCTCCATATCCCCGGTGAAAGGGGATTGCGATACGTCCTTGGGAACGTCGATCAGGACCACGCCAGGGCGGCCCGTGGTAGCGATGTGATAGGCCTCGCGAGCGACTTTGGGAAGATCGTTGGTTTTTTTCACCAAGAAATTGTGCTTCACGCAAGGCATGGTGATGCCGAAAATGTCAGCCTCTTGGAAAGCGTCTTTGCCGAGCATCCAGGTGACCTGCTGACCGCATAGCACGATCATCGGCACGGAGTCCATTTGCGCGGTCATCAAACCAGTCACCGTATTTCCAGCACCAGGGCCGGAGGTTACGAGGACGCAAGCTGGTTTGCCAGTAGCGCGGGCGTAGCCGTCAGCCATGTGCACAGCGCCTTGCTCGTGGCGGACCAAGATGAACTTCATGTTGGTCTTGACTGTCTCCAGTGCATCGAAGATCGGGAGCGCGGCACCGCCGGAATAGCCGAAGACATACTCGATGCCGAGTTCGTCGAGTGTTTTGATGAGCGCCTGTGCGCCGTCGAGTTGTTCTTTACTCATAATAGGGAAAAATTGCGGTTCGGGGGCTATGATAGCCTTTTCTGATGATTGTTGCAATCAAAAATTGCGATTTTTTCGGCAAGAGTGTGTTTATTTTGCGATTTTATCATCAAAAATTGCGTTTTTGGAAAGAACTTGCCCTTTTCTTGATTATGCCGCTCCTGTTTTTTCTCTTTTTGCCTTGGCGCGCAAGGATAGCAAAACACCGAGGCCGATCAGGAAGATTAAGCCGGCTACGAGGACTCGAATGATTCGCTGCATGGCTGTGTCCACTTTTTCATTTGCCACGGTTGATGATGGCACTTGCCCTGGGATGCGGCGCAAAATGAGTTGATTGGGTTTCGCCTCCATGCTCGTCAGTCCCGATAGCACTGGGCCATAGATGGCGTCACTTTGTTGCTCTAAACCGAAACGGTAGGGCGGGATTTGTGCGATGAATTGACGAGGCACTGTGGCTTTTTCGACATCGAGCGCCTCTACCTGAAATACAAGCGTTTTCTCGGCCAGCACCGGTTTGAGCGTAGCAATGGAATTGAGATAGCGCTTTTCATCCGTGCCTGGCATTCCATTCATTGGGCGGTAGTGATCTGCGATTAATTGGCCCTCGCGAATCTCTTTGACCAAAAAATACGGTTTGTAATCGCGCAACGGAGCTGCCGTAGCGAGGATGAAGTTCAGATCAGTTACGTTGAGCGCGATCTCGGCGGATTCGTTCGGGCGATCGACGATTTTATTGCGAAATGCCGTCAAGCGAGCATGCAAGGCATTCAGCTCGGCTTCTTTACCCTCAATGCTCACGGGGCTTAGTTCCATGGGTGTCGGCGACGTGAATTTTCCGATCTCCTTGTTTTGCTGCCACAGTGAGTATGCCGATACACTGATCAGAAAAAGCGCCACCGATGCCAGAATCAGCATGATCACGCATCCCGCAAAAGGAGAGCGTTGCTGCGTTTGATCGACCTTCGCAGAAGGAGCGGCTGTTGGTTTGGAACTTGCCATGGCGCGAGTATGCCGAAGAATTTTCATCTGCCAAGGCGCGAATGCAGCAAAATTCAAGCGCTTTACAAGCAGGCGTACTGCTCAAAATTTCGTTCCATTGTCATCACGGCCCGATTGATAAGAAGATGGGTTTTTCTCAGAAAATCGCCCGAGATTTCTTGGGTCGATGAACAAATGTCTAAAAAACGAGCGATTCCGCTGATTTTTCCTCGTTTTTTTCATTTAAGGCTTGCCAAGAGATCGGAAATGTGGTTTTTGACCCGTCCGCGAGTTCGTCTGACTTTTTTCTGAATATGTTACCTGACAACATCATTCCTTTCGATCAACCGAAGTCCGACAACCGCTACCCAGCACTCCCTATGAAAAGTGAGCTCGTTTACAAAGCAGCAGAAATTATCGACGATCCACAGAAGTTGATCAACCTCGTCTCGAAAAGAGTGCGTCAACTTAACAGTGGCCGTGCTCCCTTGATCCCTACCGTGCCCAGCATGGGAGCTGCTGACATTGCGCTCACAGAGATCATCGAAGGCAAAATTAAGATCCAAGAACTTCCTGCTGAGCAAGCTTGAGATCAGGCTGACCGGATCGAGGAAATGGCCCGCGCATGAGTGCTGACATTGCTACGAACCGCAAGGCGGGCCGAGATTTTCACATTAGTGATAAATATGAGGCCGGCATTGAGCTACGCGGTACCGAGGTGAAATCCATTCGCGCTGGCAAGATCAACATCTCGGATGCCTTTGCCCGTGTCGAGAGAGGACAATTGTTTTTGTATGGTTGCGATATTCAGCCATGGGAAACTGCATCTTTATGGTTCCAGCATGAGTCGAAACGTCCACGCCGTTTGCTCCTGCACAAGCGCGAAATTTTGAAGCTCGATCAAGCGACCTCGATCAAAGGTGCATCTTTGCCGCTCTTGCGCATGTATTGGAAAGATCGCAAGGTCAAGGTCGAGATCGGAGTCGGTAAAGGAAAAACCCATGGTGACCAGCGCCACGATTTGAAAAACCGCGTTGAGCTCCGCGAAGCCCAACGCGAAATGGCGCGCTTCAATCAGCGCGCGTAAATGCAGCCTGTTGAGAACTTCGCACTCAGGCCGCCCACTTCCACCTGTGCGCTAGGAGAATCGCAGTCTCCGCTGAAAGTGATCACGGCACGACTAGTGCACTCCGTCCCACAAATTGATTCATATAAAACTCGTGCATTTTTGGTGGGAATGCTCTCAGCAAATGTCAACTTACTTCACATTTCTTTATTGCTTCTCAGAATCAGACAGAGAAAATTTTTTCGGCCTAAATCATTGATAATTATGAAGCTGCGAGCTCACGCAAAAATTCTTCACAAGAATTCTTTCGACATCTGGTGAGCCGACTAGGTATGTGTTTGCACGTAACCGTTAGATG
>CANHKJ010000223.1 GCA_947460915.1 Verrucomicrobiia bacterium | reverse complement strand
TATGGTAATGATTGATCCCTTGATGTCGGTGGTGAGCTCTGGCGGAACAGTGCTGTCTTTGTAAAGGGATTTGAGAATCTCGATGGTCTCCGCAAATAACCGAGGATCGTTGATTTTTTTCAGCTCGGCCTGGAGCATTTCTGAGGAAATTTTTTGCTCAGCGTCGATTGACGAGTAATGCAGTTCTGCATGCGACGCGTATTTCTTCGGAGCAAGATAAAACAAGGTGGATGCCACAAATAGTCCGATGGCTGGACCTACTAGCAGCGATGTGACGAACAATTGTTTCGTCCATTTGCCTGCTAGAGGGCGAAAAGACGCGTCTGCATTCATTGTTCTAGATGGCGCAATCTCTTCGTTGCTCATTGGGCTAAGCTAGAGATTTTTCGGGCTGATGACAATCGAAAAGCGGCACAGAATGAGCATGTTTGATGGGGGTTGAAAAAAATACATCCCAAAAATGCGATATCAAAGAGCAAAGGTGGGTTGATTATGGTGGCTCTGTTCGGAAAATCATCGAAAAATGCACAAATCTGACGCAGCAAAATCTTGACGCATTGTCATTTTCTTGGCAGTTTGCGCGTCCGCCGTTTTTTCTGACGTGAGTGAACGGCCGATTTACCGACACGAATACCACCACTATGGCCGCTAAAATTTATACCAACAAAGACGCCTCGCTCGCACCGTTGAAAAAGAAAACCCTCGCCGTGATCGGCTTTGGTTCACAAGGACATGCTCACGCATTGAACCTGAAAGACAGTGGCCTGAAGGTCATCATTGGTCTCTACAAAAAATCCAAATCCTGGGAAGTTGCTAAGAAGCTCGGCTTCGAGGTCATGGAAACCGCTGATGCGGTGAAAGCTGCTGACGTGATTTTCGTCGCTACTCCCGACACCGTAGTTCCTTCGGTTTACGCCAAGGACATCGAGAAGAACCTCACCAAAGGCAAGACCTTGTTGTTCTCCCACGGTTTCGCTGTTCACTTCAAAACCATCACTCCACCGAAAGAAATCGACGTGATCATGGTAGCTCCCAAAGGCCCTGGCCACACGGTGCGCTCGCAGTTCGTCAATGGCAAAGGTGTTCCCGGCTTGATCGCTGTTCACAACGATGCTTCAGGCAAAGCCAAAGAAACCGCTCTTGCATGGGCTCGCGGCGTAGGTTGCACCCGCGCCGGTGTGTTTGAAACCAACTTCCGTGAAGAAACCGTAACGGACCTCTTCGGTGAGCAGTGCGTTCTCTGCGGCGGTGCTTCCGCTCTGGTGAAAGCTGGATTCGAAGTGCTGGTAGAAGCCGGATATCAACCCGAAATGGCATACTTCGAGTGCTTGCATGAGCTGAAACTGATCGTTGACTTGATGAACGAGCAAGGCATCGCTGGTATGCGCTTCTCGGTTTCCGAAACAGCCGAATACGGCGACGTGACCGTTGGTCCAAAAATCATCGACAAGTCGGTGAAAGAGCGCATGCGCAAGCAGCTCAAGGCCATCGAAGACGGCAAGTTTGCCAAAGAGTGGACCAAAGAGTTCGCCGGTGGTAACAAAAACTTCAACGCCATCCGCAAAGCTGAGGCTGCCCATCCGATTGAAAAAGTGGGTGAGCGTCTCCGCGGTCAAATGAGCTGGATCAAGAGCAAGAAAATCGCCAAAGGCGCTGCTCAAGCAAGCTTCATCGCTGACTCCAAGTAATCCTTACTTCAGCGTTTAAAAAAAAGCCGGTCTTCGCAAGAAGATCGGCTTTTTTGTTGTGCGCTGAGAGATGTGATTTTTTCAACCGCGAGAAAACGCAGAACTCGCAAAAGGGAAATTTTAATACTTTAGGATGAAGCAGTTAGATGCATTCAATCCTGTATCTGCGAGTAGAGATAACGATCGTCAGGGTCATCTAGCCTATTGCAATCCAACTGGTAATGAATCGGATAAGCCTTTGACTGTTGCGGATGATCTGAAAAACAAAAATTATGCGGTATAAGGCCTGTAGCAAAAGAATGAACAGGTAGCGGAATAGAATCGATTTAGGTAGAGATATTATTGTTGCCGACAGGATCATTCAATGACGAAACGCAAGGAAACGCAGTGGTCATAGTCGCTGCGCGGGACTGCGGCGCCTACGGCTTTTTCTTCGCTGCTTTCTTGGCGGCCTTTTTCGCGGCTTTTTTGGCTGCGGGGGCTTTGGGTTCGCCTTCTTCGCCGGTTGTGGCGGCGGCTATTTTTGGAACGCGTGGCTCGCGAGGTGGGAAGTCGAAGGCGATCTTGTAGCTCTTTGGATCGAGCATCAGGAAGGCATCAAACTTGCGCTTGGTTTTGTTCGAGACAAAGCCTTTGAGGAGGTTGGTTTTGCCTTCGCTGAGAAGTTTGAGAATTTCCTCGGCGGGAAGTTCTTTTTGCAAAATCGAGCGACCAATGCGCAGGCCGTCTTTGTCCTTGGGCGTGGTGATCGCTGGGACGTAGTAGGCTTTCTCGGTGGCGTAAACTTTGGCGGATTTGCCATCGCTGAGGGTGGCAGTGCCGATGAGCATGTCTTCGGTGAGTTCGACTTTGGTGTCGTCGTCGTTATCGAATTGGAAGTTGATTTTGAATTTTTCGTCGAGCTTGAGCGATGCTTCAAAGGGCTTGTTGAAGCGGGATTTGAAGCCACTGAGCGGGCCGACTATTCCTTTGGTCAGGAGTTCGCGTGCCTCGTCCATGGTGAGTTCGCGGGAAGCGATGTGTTTTTTGAACGAGAATTTGCAATCGAGAGCGCGGCATTCGAAAGTTGCATCGGTCTGTTTGAGTTCGGTCGCGCCGCACTTAGGGCAGGGGGCCTTGAGGTCGGGAAATGTTTGGCCTTTGGAGGCTTCGGCATGGGTGCGAGCTTTGTGAACGATCTCGCGGGTGTAGGCCTCGATCTCGTGCATGAAGTCATCGCGGCGGAGGTGACCTTGCTCCATTTGGCGCAGTTTGTATTCCCAATCGCCGGTGAGCGAGGGTGAGCTGAGACCGTCGATTTCCATTTCTTTGACGAGACGGATGAGGGTCATGCCATTGCCGGTGACGTGGAGGTCACGGCCATCGCGAGCGAGATATTTTTGCGAGAGCAATCCTTCGATGATCGCCGCACGGGTTGCAGGTGTGCCGAGTCCGCGCTCGGACATGGCTTCGGCGAGGGCTTCGTCATCGAGCAATTTGCCAGCGCCTTCCATGGCGGAGAGCAGGGTTGCTTCGTTGAATCGTGCGGGTGGCTTGGTGGTGTCTGCTTTGACCTCGACCTCGATGGCTGTGGCATTTTCTCCAGCGGTGATGCCGACGAGTTCGTCTTTGTTGGCGGCGACGCCGACTTTGCGGCCATAAACTTCCATCCAGCCGGGTTTGACGAGGATTTTGCCATCGGTCTTGAAGGCATCGATTAGCGTGGGGCTGTGGCTGATGCGGGTGACGCGGCGGGTGAGTTCAAATTCGGCAGCGGGGTAAAATACGGCGATGAAGCGTTTGGCGACGAGGTCGAACACCTTGGCCTCGATTTCGCTGAGTTTGGCGAATGTGCCGGTGGGGATGATGGCAAAGTGGTCGCTGACTTTTTTGTCATCGAACACACGCTTGGTTTTGGTGAGCTGTGGGCCGTTGGGCTGATTGCCATTGAGAACGGCTTTGGCATAGGGCGCAAGGGCAGGGAAGCCATTGCTGATATCTCCGAGGGTGGTGCGGACGGTACCGATGTAGTCCTCGGGCAAGTATTTGGAGTCCGTTCTCGGATACGTGAGCATCTTGTGCTTCTCGTAGAGTGCCTGAGCGATTTGTAACGTGGACTTGGCGGAGAGTCCGAGGCGGGATGAGGCATCGCGCTGGAGTGAAGTGAGGTCGTAGAGCTGCGGTGAAATTTGTGATTGCGGCTTGGTTTCCTCGGAGACCGTTCCGGTTTTGCCGAGGCAGCGCGCTTTGATTTCTTCGGCGTCTTTGGCGTTCCAAATGCGCTCGGCTTTGGAATGTGGGTAGGATTCGTCCTTTTTCCAAGACTCGTTGAACCAGGTGGAGGGGTATTTTCCGAGCTTGACCTGAAACTCGGCGCTGACTTCCCAATAGGCCTGCGGAATAAAGGCTTGGATCTCGGCTTCGCGCTGGGCGAGGATTGAGAGGGTGGGAGTCTGAACGCGGCCTGCGGCGGTGATGTTGAAGCCACCGTGGCGAGAGCGGAAGCAGGTCAGGGCGCGGGTGGAATTGAGTCCGACGAGCCAGTCAGCCTCGGAGCGGCACTTGGCGGCATCGGCGAGGTTGCGCATGGCGCTGGACGGGCGGAGATTGCTCCAGGCTTCGAGAATGGCGTTTTGGGTCATCGACTGCATCCACAGGCGCTTGACGGGTTTTTCGATTTTTCCGTATTCGATGATGTATTGGAAAATCAGTTCACCTTCGCGTCCGGCATCGCAAGCGTTGATGATTTCGCTGACGTCCTTGCGTTTGGCGAGCTTGAGGACCTGCTTGAGGCGAGCCTCGGAATCGGCGATGGGGTCGAGATCAAAGCTCGGCGGAATCGCAGGGAGCACATCAAATTTCCACGGCAGATTCTTGCCATTCGGGCCAGTGGGCATGCGCAGTTCGATCAAATGGCCGACGGCAGAAGTGATGATCGCGTTGTCGTTCTCGAACCATGTATCGCGCCCGGAGCCTTCTTTATCAAACTTTCCAAGTGGTTTCGAAAGGGCACGGCTGAGGTCTGCCATGACGCTGGGTTTTTCTGCGATGATAAGAATTTTTCCCATGGAATCAGTGATGGTAAAGCGTTTGAGGGGTGGATGTTACGGACGGGTGAGCAAGTGACTAGGGACAGAAACGTAGGAAATGCAAGCGCTTTTTTTAAAAACTCGGCGCAGATGGGGGATTTGGGGTGCGTTTATTAGGGGAATCTGACGGATTGGGCTAATCGCGCGGATCAGTCTGATCTTGTTATAAGAGTAGTTGATTTGACAGGTCGGGGCATTGCGCGTAAGAGTGGCTTCTCCTTTTTCCACGAAACACATGTCCTCACTTTTTTCTCCATATAGCCTCAAGAGCCTTACTTTACGCAATCGCATCGGGATTCCGCCGATGTGTCAATACATGGCCGTGGATGGCGTAGCCAATGATTGGCATGACGCGCATTACACAACCTTGGCTCGCGGTGGAGCCGGATTGGTAGTGGTGGAAGCGACAGCTGTTGCCCCCGAGGGACGGATCTCTCCGGGCTGCACGGGCTTGTGGTCAGACGAGCAAGCTGCGGCACTGGCTCCGATCGCGAAGGCGATTCGCAAGGCGGG
>CANHKJ010000222.1 GCA_947460915.1 Verrucomicrobiia bacterium | reverse complement strand
GTATTCCCAATTGCCGGTGCCAATTTTCCGAATGGCACTGCTGCCAGTTAGATCACCCGTATAAACGGTGGACTGGTTGTTTTGACCGACGGTCAAGGCAATCGCAGCAGGTGTTGCGTTTTGAAGTGTGAGCGATTGCGTGCCTTTGATGCTGCCTAATGTTAAGGCGGTGATGCCTGAGAATGAAACAGTGCCCAGATTTGTATCCGCGAGATCAAGAGTAGAGCCTGACAGTGCTGTGCTATTCGCAATAACGAGGCTTCCAGCCATTGCTTTGGTGTCGCCAGTAAATGAACCTGGTCCAGCGAGAGTGACAGTGCCAGTTCCTGTTTTGGTTAGAGAACCTGCACCAGAGATCGAGGTGAAGGAGCCAACACTGACGCTGCGATCTGCGTCAGCATGGAGCGTCGGTGAACCCGTCGTGCCTAACACTAGGCCGATGCTGCCTCCAGTTCCAGTTACCCCATTGATGGTAAGATTTGTGGTGGCATCGAAGTTGGCGATGGTACCGCCATTAAAATTGATCCGACGAACCGAAGCCGTCCAAAAGCTTCCCGTGCCTGCTTTGATTTCTGCAGCACGTAGCTCACCAGCAGAAAGTGTATATTGCGCATTGAATGTGATGCCTGTCGTCGAGCTCGTAACGGCACCCGTGTGTGTCGTTTGCCCAAATACAACGCTGTTGATTTTGGCGTTTCCACCGAGATGATAGAGGTGCGATGTGTTTTGCGAGTTTCTGCCTCCTGCTTCGTTTTTCGATAGCCAAACCGTATTGGCAACTACTGTGCCGCCGCCGAAGGAGAAATATCCATTAACCGCTGGACCGTTCGCTGACGATGATGCGCTAAAGCCACGTGAGAGTAGGATTTCGTTAGCGAGGATGTCGACGGAGCCGTTCGCGAGTTCGAGACTAGAAGTTCCGACACCTGTTGCGCCAGCACCGTTTTGACCGATGGTGATTTTTGTGATTGGACTTGTGCCGTTTGTCGCACGTAAAGTAGCAGATGGATTCACCAGATCCCCTTTGAATCGAACAATGCCGCCATCGCGAGTGTTGCCTAATGTCCAATTGTCAGCTCGGAGTATGTTTGCGGCGCCCAGCTGCATCTCACCTTTATTAATGGGAGCGCTAGCATTATTCGCACCGCCTGTTATACCAACATTGATGGCGGATGCAATGATGTTGTTCTCTGTGGCACTCAACTTGAACATACCATTGTTTCCGGATGCAGTAGCGCTAGCACGACCACTAACATTGAATGTGTTAGCTGGTTTATCAATGGTCAAACTGGTCAGCAGGGTGGCATCGACCTCGGCCAAAGTATTGCCTGACAATATCGTTGGACTAACGGTGAGATCCGACGCTCCATTGATGGTAAGCTTGCCATTGTCGAGGGCTCCAACTGTAGAGACCGTAGCAGTGGTAATTTGAAGATTGGCAATGGTTTGTTCGTTTTCATCAAAATCAACAAATGAATTGCCCGAAAAAACGATGTTATTCAGAGTAGAGATGCGATTGTTTCCTCCGCTCAAGATGAGCGAACCTTGCTCTACAGTAGTATTTCCCGTGTAAGTGTTGGCTGCTGTCAGTGTGAGAATTCCAGCCCCTGACTTTACAAGACCATTGCTACCTGCAAGAGTTGTGTTGATGGTCGCATCGGCTGTAGCAATAATCTTTGGTGCGGCACCATCAAGAAAAACAAAGCCACCATTGAGAACATAGTCCGCAACATTGAAAGTCACATCATTGGCCGTTACTCCTGCGGTCTGTACCGCAATGGTTCCACCGATTCCATCAAAGATAGCATCGTCATCTCCGCTGGATACACTCGGCCAAGCAATGTTGCTAGCTCCTGCATCAGCTGTCCAGGTAGTAGATGTGGTATTCCAATTACCGTTGCCACCAGAGACTAGAGATTCCGCAGTTGTTGTGTCCCAAGTTAGCGAAACTGCTTGGGCATTAGTTGCGAGTAAAAGGACAAGACAAAGAGGTAGATTGCGACGTGTTTTCATCGTGGGTTAGCTTTGGGATTGAAAAGGATTGCACGGATCGACAAGAAACGTTTCCAACAGCCCACAAAGTAACCTCTCTGGAGCATTGACGCTATAACGCGTTTGCGTGATTTTTTTGGTTTTACCTCAGAACCGATTCGTGAAAGGGTGAATGCGTTCTCGTGAATCATTATGATTTAGGCCAAAATCCCATTTTCCATTCTACATGTCTCGTGCGGTCATAACGTTGATTTTTTTTATTTTCGCGCTCCTATTGTATTTGTCGCGTGCCAAAAAATTCGATGTTGCCCACTGGGGTGCACATCAGTTCACATCATTGTCGCAGTATGAGGATCGCCTGGAAGAAATTGAACGCGAGATATCTGGATTGCCGCGCGCATCAGACCTCGACGCTCGCGGCACTCATGGCTTTCACTCCAATTTCACGCCCACTGCCGACTCGAACTGGATTAGCTTGTCATGGCCACAAGGGCAGTGGGTGGAGTCGATCGCATTAGTCCCTACCAGAATCAACACACAAAGTGGAACATTTGCGAATTATGGCTTTCCGCGAAGCCTCAAAATTGAAGGCATCGATATGTCCGGAAGAAGGAACGTCATCGCGCAAATTGCAAATACTCGGCTCGATTTACGAAAAGGTGATCCATTGTTTGTGGAGATTGATCGACAGCAACTACGTAGCATCCGCATCATGCCTACCGATTTGCCCGAGTTGATGGATAAGAAAGATGTCCGTGGTTTTTCTTTGGCAGAGTGTTTCGTATTTGATCAAGGAGTGAATCATGCGCCATCTGCGATGTTACAGGCGTCATTTAGCATTGATGGTGAACCTGGCTGGAACATCCGCTACCTGACTGACCTTCAATCACCTTTGGGGCCTCCTGAGTTTGGGCAAGTAGGAAAAAGCCTAGGCTGGCACTCTGATTTAAAGGTGTTGGAGCGGGATATCGCATGGATTGAAATTGATCTCGGGAAAGTGTGCGAATTTGATTCCATCCGCGTTTTTGGAGCGCGAGGTGATGCTCCACTCAAAGGCCCTGGATTCGGTTTCCCCCAACGTATGATATTTCAAGTACGTAATCATGCTGAGGAAGTGCCGCGCTTGCTGTGGGAGCCATCGCATGAACTGATTGACAACCCTGGTTACAACATTCTTCCCATATCGTTGCCACCAACCAAGGCTCGCTACGTCCGACTGACAGTTGAAATGCCAGACAAACCTGATGATCTTTCGATCGCGCGCGTTTTGTTGTCCGAGTGGGAAATCCGCTACCGAGGCAACAACATTGCGCTTGGGAAAAAAGTAACCTCAAATGATGGCTATGAATCCATACCACATGATTCATCGCGAATCTGGAGTCGCAAAGGCATCAATGATGGCTACACAAGTTCTGGAAAAATCATTTCAGATCTCGCATGGATTTCCGGATTGTCACGTAGATTCGATCTACGCGTCGAACGGCAAAGTTTAATCGAAAAAATTGTCGAGATTCGTCACCGCTCGCAACAGGTCGTCAATAGCTTTCTCATTACGATTCTCTCATTGATCATTTTATCTCTCGCCTTGGTCTTGAGGCGTACGCTGCGTCAAAGCGCATTGCGTATGAAGCAATTGCGGATGTCAATTTCTAGCGACTTGCATGATGAAGTGGGTAGCAATTTGGCAACCATTTCCCTTCTCGCTGATCTCCCGCAACAGGGGGATTCGACCGCACTGAAAGACGTCCAGCGTCTAGCTAGAGAGAGTTCTCTCTCCTTACGTGAAATCGTCGATTTGACATTGGGCGATCGACCACGTCGGCCATTGGTAGAGCGAATGAAAGATATCACGAAGCTGATGTTATGCGATCATGAATGGACGCTTGATGCGGACGTATCCCCCGAGTTGAATCCATTGCAGCGGCGCGATCTGATTTTTTTCTTCAAAGAAGCGCTTCATAATATCATCCAACACGCAGATGCGAACCACGTAACGATTCGACTCTATCAAGATCAAGAGTCCATCAAGCTTGTGATTGCCGATGATGGCTGTGGGTTTGACTTTGACTCGGAAAAAAGCCTCCTCACTCTTCACCAGCGCACCGCTTCACTTGGCGCAGTCTTGCTTGTGGAATCGATCAAGCAACAAGGCACTATCTTACAACTCACATTCCACGTAAATACAAAATCTATATGACTCCCACCATCACACATGTCAGCTTGATCGAGGATCATACTGACTACAGAAAAACATTACAAATGGCCATTCGCTCGCAAGAAGATTTGCGATGCAATCATTCATACTCTTCTATCGAAGCATGCCTATCGGACGCTGTAGATTCTTATGTACCTTCAGTGATTCTGCTAGATTTAGGTTTGCCTGGGATTCACGGTGTCGATGGAATCCCGAAATTGAAGCATCAATTTCCCTCGGTGAAAATTCTCGTTCTAACAGTTTATGATAATAAGCCTGTTGTGATGCAGGCACTCGCTGCGGGAGCTGACGGCTATCTGCTCAAAACTGACGGGTTGGAGGCAATTATGCGTGGCATCCGCGAAGTCATGAACGGTGGCGCGCCGCTCAATAGCCACATCGCAAAAATGATCCTTTCCGCATTCACCATAGCTCCACCGAAAAGTCCCGATGTTGATCTAACAGATCGTGAACGGGAGATTCTGGTTCTGCTTTCCCGAGGAATGATCAAAAAGGAAATAGCCAGTGAAATGGGACTTAGTTATCATACAATCGATAGTCACGTGCGCAACATTTACGGAAAACTTCAAGTGCACAATCTCTCGGGAGCTGTAGCCAAGGCGATGCAATATGGCTTGGTATGACCTAACCCGTGAATACGTGAAAATTCAGCATTCGATGATACGTATCGCGAGTGTATTGTCTCCTCCGAACCTATGAAGCCCAACTCAAGCGTGTGGATCTCAGTGCTTACTGCATCTGCGCTCATGGCATCTCCAACGAGTGCTGTGATGTACAATCGTGATGTAGGTGATGGAGCTTCTTTGGATCTCGCCAATCTCCCGCCCTTTGCTAGTAAAGCTGACGCAGCAGGTGGATGCAGCGCTGTTTTGATTGCGCCGAATGTCCTTCTGTGTGCAGCTCATTGTGTGAACTATGCGGCAAGTGGTACGACGACTGTGAATTGGAACGGGCAGACGCGCAATGGTGCCGTTTTTTCAAACATTGGCGCAGATCATATCGTGATTGTAACAGCCACCGATTTTACCGGAACTACGGGCAAGATGACGGCCCCTTATCACG
>CANHKJ010000221.1 GCA_947460915.1 Verrucomicrobiia bacterium | reverse complement strand
TTCGAGGCTGAGGGTGACTTCTTCTTTGTCCTTGAGACCGTAGAAAAAGGCAGGGGTCGGCAGTACCGAGAGATCGCTGAAGGTTTTGCGGGATTTGACGAAGTCTTTGTAGACCTGCGGATACATCAGATAGGAGTAAAGTTCGTCATCGCTGGCTACTTTGTGGCCGGTGATTTTCGCGACTTCGACGCGTGTTTTTTCGAGATCGACTTCTTCTGCACGCTCGCCGGGGCGATTAGTGAAGGGCTTCTTGTTACCGAGGATGATTTTTTGGATGTCCTTTGGCCAGCCTCCCATCGGTTGGCCGAGGCCGCCTTGAAGCATGTCGATGACACTTTCCGGGAAGTTGGTGCCAGAAGGCAGGCTTTGCAAGTAGCTGTGAGCATCGCCGGGCTTGACGCCGCGGGAGATGAGGAACATGCACATGTCGCCGACCACTTTCGAGGAAGGGGTGACTTTGACGATGTCGCCAAAGAGTAGGTTCACTTCGGCATACATGCGGGCGATTTCTGACCAGCGATGGCCGATGCCCATGCTCTCGGCTTGTTCCTTGAGGTTGGTGTATTGGCCACCGGGCATTTCGTGGAGATAGACCTCGGCGGTGCCGTGAGGTTCGGCGGTATCAAAGGGTTTGTAGTAGCTGCGGACGTGAGCCCAGTAGTCGCTGAACTCGTTCAGGGCATCGAGGTCGAGCTTGGTATCGCGCGGGCTATTTTGCAAGGCGGCGACAACGGAATTGAGGTTCGGCTGAGAGGTGCAACCGCTCATGCTGGCGAGGGCGGAATCGCAGATATCGACACCAGCTTCAGCGGCCATAAGAATGGAGCTCGCATTGATGCCGGAGGTATCGTGGGTGTGGAAATGGATCGGCAGTGCGGTTTCTTCCTTGAGCGCCTTGACGAGTTTTTTCGCAGCGAGCGGACGGCAGAGTCCGGCCATGTCCTTGATGCAAAGCATGTGCGCGCCCATTTTTTCCAGCTCCTTGGCGAGGTTGACGTAGTATTTCAGGTCATACTTATCGCGTTTGGGATCGAGAATGTTGCCAGTGTAGCAAATCGTGCCTTCGCAGAGCGAGGAAGTTTCCTCGCGCACGGCGGCCATGGCCTCGGTGAGGTTGGGCAGGTAGTTGAGGCTGTCGAAAATCCGGAAAATGTCCATGCCATTGGTGGCGGCATGTTTGATGAAACCGCGCACGACATTGTCGGGGTAGTTGGTGTAACCGACGGCATTAGAGCCGCGGAATAGCATTTGGAACAGGATGTTCGGGATGCGTTCGCGCAAGGCGCGCAGACGTTCCCAAGGGCATTCTTTGAGGAAACGCATCGCGGTATCGAAGGTGGCACCGCCCCACATTTCCATCGAGAAAAGATCGGGTGCGCGATGAGCGACGGCATCGGCAATGGCGAGCATGTCAAAGCTGCGGACGCGGGTGGCGAGCAGCGATTGATGGGCATCGCGCATGGTGGTATCGGTCAGCAACAAGCGTTTTTGCTTGGTGACCCATTCGGCAAATTTCTCTGGTCCCAGCTTGGTAAGAAGCTGCTTGGTGCCATCGGCGGGTGGTGTGAGGTGATCGTAGGGCACGCTGGGCGCGGGCAGAAGAACCTCGGCAGGGAGATAACCTTTGGCATTGGCGTTGCCATTGACGGTGATGTCGGAGAGGTAGCTGAGCAGCTTGGTGGCGCGGTCTTTTTTCGACGCGAAGGTGAAAAGCTGCGGGTTGGTATCGATGAAACGGGTGGTGGCATCACCAGCGCGGAAAATCGGATCGGCAATGACGTTTTCCAAGAAGGGGATGTTGGTTTTCACACCGCGGATACGGAACTCGCGGAGCGCGCGGTCCATACGATCGAGCGCGATCGGATAGGTGCGACCAAAGACCGTGACCTTGACCAACATCGAGTCGTAATACGGCGTGATGACGGCATTTTGCGTGCCGAGGGCGCCATCGAGTCGGATGCCAAAACCACCTGCGCTGCGGTAGGTGAGGATTTTTCCAAAGTCTGGCGTGAAATTGCTCTCGGGGTCCTCGGTGGTGATACGGCACTGAATTGCGAAGCCGGATTTTTCGATTTTATCTTGCGCGGGCAAGCCCATGACCGGATCGTGGAGCTTGTGGCCCATGGCGATCTGGATTTGCGATTGCACGATATCGATCGCGGTGATTTCCTCGGTGACGGTGTGTTCGACCTGAATCCGTGGGTTCATTTCGATGAAATACCACTCGCCCGATTCGACATCGACGAGGAATTCCACGGTGCCGGCGTGGGTGTAGTTGACCTCGCGGGCGATCGAGAGTGAGGCATTGCAAAGGCCTTCGATGATTTTTGGATCAATGCCGTAGCTGGGAGCCATCTCGATGACTTTTTGGTGACGGCGCTGCACCGAGCAATCGCGCTCGTGCAAATGCAGTACATTGCCGTGTTTGTCGGCGAGGATCTGCACTTCGATGTGCTTGGCGCGACCGACGAATTTTTCCAAGAAAACGGCACCGTTGCCGAAGGCGCGCAGGGCCTCGGTTTGTGCTTCTTCGAGCAGGGCTTCGAGGTCTTTTTCCTCACGCACCACACGCATGCCACGACCGCCACCACCGAAGGCTGCTTTGATGATCAGTGGGAAACCGATTTTTTTCGCGGCCTTCATCGCCAATTTGCGATCTTCTACGGGCTCGGGCGTGCCTTGCAAGGTCGGCACCTGGAGTTTTTCGGCAACATTCCGCGCCGCGGTTTTGTCACCCATGCGGTCGAGGATTTCGGCATCGGGACCGATGAAAATGATGCCATTTTTCTCACAAGCGCGCGCGAAATCAGGGTTCTCCGACAAAAATCCGTAGCCTGGATGGATGGCGTCCACGCCTTTTTCTACAGCGAGTGCGACGATGCCATCGATGTCGAGATACGCGCCGAGTGGTCCTTTGTCTTTGTTGAGTTGATAGGCCTCATCGGCTTTGAAACGATGCGGGCAAAAGCGGTCCTCGTGCGCATAAATCGCTACTGTGCGGATTCCTAATTCGGTAGCGGCCCGCATCACGCGGATGGCGATTTCGGAACGATTGGCAACTAGCAGTTTTTTGATCGGACGGATGGCACTCTTTGGCATGCGCCGTTCTTAGTGCGGATTATGAGTTTGGTAAATGGCGAAATGTGACAGGTTGTAAAAATTTGCTACTAGTTGGAAATTAGCTCGCTCAAGGTAGCACTTCGGCCCTTGCTGACTAAGGCGGCGGCGACCATGCAGCCGAGTTCGAGACATTGTGTGGCGTTTAGCGAAAGCGCCAAACCGAGACAAAAGCCAGCATTGAAACGATCACCCGCTCCGGTGCTTTTTAGCGGTTGTGCGCAGAATTCAGAAAACGCGTGAGCTTTTTCCCCAGCTGTGGCACTAACGGCATAGCGACTGCGATGAATCACAACGCGGGAAATTCCAATCGCTTCCCGCAATCCGGACGCTTGGTCCGCGGTGCTTTCCGTTGAAGAACTCGCGTTCGTTTCTGCGATATCCAGCAAACGCGAGAGTATGTTGGCTTCGTTGCCATTGAGACCAAGAGTGACTTCGCCGTGGGCTTCGAATAATGCCAACGTATGAAGCATGCCTAACACATCGCAGTCACACCGACTGGAGGGATCGACGAGGTCGAAAAATAGATACGGTCGATGCGACAACGTTGAAAAGACTTGTTGCCGCAGGATTTCCCAGACTGCGGTCATATGCGGATACATGGTCCAATCGGTCAGGGCGATCACTTGAGCTTGTTGGCATGCTTTTAAATAGATGCCATCTTGCAGGCATGCGGCGACGTGTTCTGGTGTAAAGTCGGCAAGTTGCGTGCCGGCACTGAACATGACTTTTCCGTCCTGAAACTCAAAGGCCAAGGTGCGTCCCGGTTCGCGTCCCCAACTGTGAACGCTGTGGCACTTTTCGACAAGCGATGAAAACGCTGGATGCACGGGATCACCGAGAGTGGCGAAGCAATCGACATGCACACCTAGGCTGGCGAGTCCATCGGCGAGATTCACGGCACATCCACCGGGATGAACATGGCGCACAATGATTTCGCGCAAACTGCTGTGTCCCGCGGATGCTGCCATCATGGCCGCAAAATCGGAAATGTTTTCCACGGCTTTGTAGTTGGCGAGATCCTGACGCTCGGCGACCAGCGTGATCATTTCATCGACGAATCCGTCAAAGCCCGTGACCACCCGACAGGCCACCACCGCGCTGGGATCTAACAAAATCGACCATTTGTGTTGTAGATCGTGGCTTTGCATTTCTGGATCATTCATGAATAACACAGGGTTTGTTCTGTGAGACAAAGGTCATCCACTAAGCTGCGCAGTGGTGTGATGCCAGCATGGGCGAGCGTTCCATGATAGGCTTTTACGGCCTCGGTGGGAGAAATTTCGCCATCGGTGATGCGACGAAGAAACGAGATGAACGCAAGCGGATCTTCGGCGAGATTGATTTTCCGCCCAAACAAGGCAACATGCGCCCCATACTTTTGTGCATCGTGGATCAGTTGGAAGGCATCCATGGTCGTGCCCGCACTGCCGCCCAAAATTCCAACAACCAAATTGGGATCATACGACACCAATTCCTCCAAAGGCCCCGGACCTGCATAGGGGATTTTCAAAAATAACGGTCGCCCCACTTTGGTAACGCCAGCCAAGGCCCGGACGATGTGATCATTGACAAATCTTGGCACTTGATCGGCTGGCATACCGCAGTCGATGTTCGGGTGAAACACTTCGAGAAAATAGCGGAACTTTTTGCGCTCGGCTTCGAGCCGAAATTCATGAAACGCCTGCAAGGATCGATGATCTTCTTCCAGTCGATTGACAAAAGTGAGCGAATACAAGCCGAGATCGGCACCGCTGACGGCTTGGGTGTGATCCTCTGTCAAATGCCCATATTTGATGTGGTCTAAGGTCGCAGAGCGGAATGGTCGCGATGCCTGAGAAAGATACGAACCACCGCGCGTGACCCAAATGTCAGAGGTATCGTTCGCTCGTGCCGCAGGCGTGATGGCCGAGTGGCGAAAGAGTCCTTCATGCATCGCCAATTGCTCCAGTGTCGAGGCGGACATCAGCATCACATCGACGAGATCTTGCGCCACGATGGCACGGATTTGTTCTCGATACTCGGCCAAGGATTTCCATCCGCCCTCTGTCCGTGGTCCTGGGGCGGCGATGCCAAATGCCATGTCCGCATCCTTGGCATCAGCGATGATAAAGTCCGCGCGTGTCGCCGAACCGGCACGGATTCTTTGCAATTTCTGGTCGAGTCGTTTCATGAAATAAGTGAGTGGGCTG
>CANHKJ010000220.1 GCA_947460915.1 Verrucomicrobiia bacterium | reverse complement strand
GACAGCAGTAACATCCAAGTTCCCGCGCACAAAATCCTTCTCATGCCGGAGGGCATCGATGCAAGCATTCTCAAGCAATCTGCGCTTACGGTTTCGGAACTCTGCAAGCGCTATGGCTTTCGCTACACGCCACGACTGCACATTGATCTCTACGGAAACACTCGCGGCACCTGATTCTTTTCTCACCCATTTTATCCGATGATTGCACTCTTCGACCTTGATGGCACCATTCTTCCGTGGGATACACAGAAGCTTTTCTGCCATCACATCATCACGCACCATCCGCTACGCCGCTTATTTCTCCTTGCCTACGTTCCCCTCACGCCCTTCGCCAGCGCTCTTGGCTCTGAAGGCTTAAAGCGTGTATTCCTGAGTTTTTTATGGAAAATGGAACGCCATGAAATCGAAGAACATGCACGTGCCTTTGCCGCCGAATGGGTCGCGAAAAGTGCTTGGCCCGAGATGCGTGCGCGCATCGATCAACACAAAAAAAATGGTGATCTTACAGTGCTCGTTTCGGCAAGTCCTGAACCCTACGTGCGCGAAATCGGCAAAATTCTCGGCTTCGATCAGAGCTTCGGAACCGTCATTGATTTCCCAGAAAAAGGCGGGCTTCCTCTTTTTCCCGATCTCATCAACAACAAAGGCCACAACAAAGTTCTGCGTCTGCGAGAGGAGCTTGATCAAAGTCATTTCGCCAAAGATGGCACCTTACAACAAGCTCATGGCTACACCGATAGTCGAGCTGATTTGCCAATGCTCGCGCTTTGCCAATCCGCGACTGTGGTCAACCCAGGCAAAAAACTGTTAGCCATTGCCGAAGACAAAGGCTGGGAAATCATTCGACTTCCTCGTCCATGGAAAAATAAGATGCACCGCGTTTTGCTGCGCATAAAATACGTGCTCGGCCTCTGAAAAAACTTGATGTGTGAATGACAGACTAGATTACGCGCAGTGGAAATCTTGTGGTATACTTTCCTTATCAAGCCCATGAAACGTCTCTTATTGCCCCCGCTACTCGCGTTTACGATTAGCAATCTGCTCGCACAGATTCCTGCATTTCCCGGAGCACAAGGGTATGGCGCCTTCGCGACGGGTGGACGCGGTGGCGATGTTTACACCGTCACGAACCTCAACTCCACTGGAGCGGGTTCACTATACAATGGCTTGACAACCATTCCCGCCAATGGGCGGACGATTGTTTTTGCCGTCAGTGGACAAATTCATTTGGCTGGTGGCATTGCAACGCGTATCACGCAGAACAAATTGACCATCGCTGGACAGACCGCACCGGGTGATGGGATCTTGCTGAGAAATGGCACCTTGCGAATCTCCGCCGATGATATTATCATTCGCCATCTGCGATTTCGCCATGGCAAAAATGGTAGCGGCGGTGATTGCATCGATCTCGATTCCGGCTGCCAAAACGCGATCCTTGATCACATTTCGATGGCATTTAGCACCGATGAAAACATTTCCTCGTTCGGCAGCCCTCCAGAAAACTTGACGATGCAGTGGTCGTTCAATGCCTGGGGGCTCGAATCCCACTCGGCAGGAGGTCTCTGGGATCAAAATCACGCCACATGCCATCACTCACTGTGGGCGCACAATCATACGCGTAACCCGAAGGCTCGGCCTAACGGATTACTCGAATGGACGAACAACGTCACCTTTGACTGGGACATCGGCTTCATCATGGGCGACTCCGCAACGCCCGCCAATTGGAAAGCAAACGTCATCGGCAATTACTTTGTTTGTCCACCGGGAAACATCATTAGCAAGCCACTTATCGGAGCCAATCTCGACCGCAATGGCTATCCAAATTTTTCGGTTCACGTTGCCAACAACCTCCACGACAACAACGGCGATGGCATTCTCAATGGCACAGACCGTGGATGGAATATCGTCAATGGCAGCGCCTACAACGCGACAACCAACCCTACGGGAAATTACTTGCGGCTTGATACACCCGTAAACGGATCATCCACTCTCAGCGTCGAGTCACCGCTTTTAGCTCATAAAAAAATCGTTTCTCATGGCGGAGCATTGCGAACGGACATTGGCTACAGCGGAACGTATCGAGATGAAGTCGATACTCGATTGATACAAAATCTCACCACGCAAACACGCAACCATATCACCCGCGAGAGCGATCTTGCAGGCATCAGCAACGCAGGCTTCGGCACCTTCAATGCCTCCGCCGCCCCCGTGGATTCGGACAAAGATGGAATGCCTGATTTTTACGAAACATCCCTCGGATGGAACCCTGCCACTCAAGATCATAATACGGCACTGGCCAATAGCAGTGGACTCGTCACAGGCACGACCTTTTTTCCCTCGGCCACTCCAGCCGGCTACACCCGACTCGAAGAATACTTACACTACCTCTCAATCCCTCACGGCACAGTGCCACGCAACATCGCGAGCTCAGCGACTAACGTGCAAATTGACCTGTCCAAATTCACCGCGGGCTTTAGCGATGCCCCTGTGTTCACAGTCTCCAACATCGTCGGTGGCACTATCGTGCAAAGCGGCGCAGGCAATCGGATCGTCACTTTTACTCCCACACTCAATCTCACAGGAAGAGCGCGATTTGACTTTACCGTGACCGACAGCGCAGCGCATAGCTTCACGCAGACTTGCGCCTTGGTGGTTACATCAACAGGCTTGCCTCGCGATGTTTCATGGAAAGGTGTGGGAAATACTTGGGACACCAGCACTGCCACCAATTGGCTGCGAACATCGAACAACACTACCGTCGCTTACTCCGATGGCGACCGCGTGACCTTTGATCAATCAGGCATCGCCCAAGCGAATGTGAGTATTCCTGTTTCGATCTTACCTTCGACAATCGAGGTGAATGCTGCTGGAAATTATACGCTGACTGGCACGGGTTCGATTTTATGCACAGGGGCTCTTACCAAACGCGGCACTGGCACACTTACCCTAACAAATTCGGGTACTAACAGCTTTTCAGCCATCTCGCTGGATGCAGGAACGCTAGCAATCAATAACGCAACAGCTGGCGGATCTGGAAAAATTTCGTTTCAGGGCGGAGCTCTTACACTCGCTCCAGCGAGCAACAACATCATCGCCAATCTTTTCGAATTCAATCAGGCAGCGCTGATCACTGTGGGATCCCAACACACGCAAACAGGCAATTGGAGCGGTGATCAAGTTGTAACCATCAACGCAACATCATCGCAACTCTGGACCATTGCTGGCACGTGGACAGGATTCACGGGACACATCCAAGCTGGCACCGGAAATCCGAGGTTCCGCATCAATGGTAACTCAAACACTAACTTCGGCAGTGCTGCGATATCTGTTGATTTAGGCAGCGGCGGCGCACAATTGATGAATCGCAATGGAGCAACGATTGCCATTGGAGAACTCTCCTCATCAGGACGTTCCACTGTTCTCAGCGGCACACAGACGGGCACAACCGCAAGCACCTATCAAGTCGGAGGAAAAAATACCAATGCGACCTTTGCTGGTGTTATTTCGAACGGCGGCGACGCAACAAGCATCAGCAAAGTAGGTTCAGGCACGTGGACCTTATCAGGTGCCAGCACCTATACTGGCTCTACTGCGGTGACAGCGGGCAGTCTTCTTGTCGATGGCTCGCTCGGAGCGACGCCCGTCACTGTGTCAAGCGGCGCGATGTTAGGTGGTGATGGCAACATCGGTGGATCGGTCACGGCCAATACTGGAGCCATTTTATCACCGGGCACCATTCCCTTTACGGGAGCAACACTGAGCATCGGAGGAGGACTCACCCTGCAAGGCAACACGATCTATTGTGATCTCTCCAATTCACCCACAGGAGCCAATGACAAAATCGTTGTCGGCGGCACGCTAGGTCTAACAGGAAACCAGCATTTTCAATTTCTCTTGCTCAACGGTCCCTTAGCCGCTGGCACCTACGATCTCATCACTGCCAACAATAGCACCGCAAGTGGAGTTACACTGACTCACAATCTCCCTAACGATTCACGCCAAACTTTTGCCCTTGCCCGCAGTGCCGCGGGATTGCCCGCCTCTAAAGTGTGGCTCACCGTCACCGGAAACCCAGCAACTCTGACGTGGACGGGAACCACAAGCAATTCATGGGATACCACAACTACGAACAATTGGATTGGAGCTTCGCCTAACACATTCTACAACAATGATGACGTTTTGCTGAACGACACAGCTCTCACTCGAGCCGTCACCCTCACAGGCACAATCGCTCCACGCACTGCCGAAATCAATACATCGCTTGGTTACACCTTTTCTGGAACAGGATCCATCGGAGGAAGCGCGAGCATTACCAAAAACGGCACGGGAACCCTAACACTATCCAACACCACCGCGAACACATTCAGTGGAGGCATCACACTGAATGCAGGAAACATCAATCTCACCAATGATACGCTGAATGCCAACGGACTGGGAACAGGCCCCGTGACCATGAACGGTGGCGTGATTTCCATGTTCAACAACATGAGCAGTTACAACAATTTCACCGCGCAATTGATTGTGCCCAACGGCGCAACCGCGCGGCTCAATGCCGACTCACGTGTGGACATTTACGGCAGTCTATCAGGTGCCGGAACGCTCAACTACTATGTCCCTTTTGTTCGTTCCACATTGTTTGCAAATTGGTCGGCATTTACTGGCACGCTAAACGCTCTAACAGATGGTGATGGCGGAGATTTCCGCATGGGTTCTTCTTACAGCTACCCAGGATTCCCACAAGCTCTCGTGAACCTGAGTGATCGCGTCTGGGCTTACTACGACGGCACTCTCGCAGAAGGTGCTGGCACGACGATTCCCATCGGCGCTTTGAGCGGGACGACTCTTTCCACTCTGCAAGGCGGAGCCACTGGTGGCCGAGCTCTGACGTATCGTATTGGAGGAAAAAATACCGACGCTCTTTTTGCCGGCACCATTTCTGAACGCAACACCGACACCGCTACCAACTACATCAAAACCGGAACAGGGATGTGGACATTGAGCGGCACGGGAAATTGGAACGGCGGCACGAGCATCGAGCAAGGCACTTTGAAAATCACAGGCACATCTGCTTCTGCAGGAGCCACACAAATGTCGAGTGGTGGGACGTTGCGCATCGAGGCCGGCTCATTTACCACGGAATCGGTCAACCTCGTCAACGGCAGCACTTTAGCAGGATGGGGCAACCTCACCGCCGATCTGAACGCTGAAGGCGTCATCGAAGGACGAGGTTTCGCATCGGGCACTGCGGGCACGATGAACATCCAAGGCAGCGTTTTTCTCGGTTCCACATCGGTGACAAGGTTGCGCGCAGGCATT
>CANHKJ010000219.1 GCA_947460915.1 Verrucomicrobiia bacterium | reverse complement strand
GAGATCAACACCGCGAGCACAGCGCCTGCTGCGCCGAGAAATCCACCACCCCAAAACAGCATCGAGGTTCGATCCGTGAAAAGCGAAACTGTCGCCGCTGGTGTGACCAGTAGGCCTACGGAAAGAACGCAGCCGACAGCTTGCAAAGAGGCAACCAACGACATCACCATCAGGGCAAACAAAAGATACTGCACAAAACGCACGGGCACACCTTGTGCAGCGGCAACGTTCGGTTCGAAGAGTGCGACAAGGATCGGACGCATGAGCAAATTGGCCAAGACTAGCGTGAAAACTCCGATGCCGAATACCGTCCATAGATCCGCATTTGATACTGCATTGATGTCACCAAATAGCCAGTGCTCTAGCTCTGCACGAACTCCCAAATGAGGAAGTAAGGCTACGCCACCAGCAAACGCTGATGTGTAGAGAACCGCGAGTGCTGTGCCCTGTGCCACGCGATTTCCACGCGATACGGCAACTGAGCCGAGCCCGACAATCATCGCGGCGATGAGGGCTCCGAGAAAGGCATTGAGCTGTGTCAAAGCACCAGTGATGAGGATCGCTACTGCAATGCCAGGCAGCATCGTATGCGATAGCGCGCTGACGGAGAGAGCTGTGCGACGCAGAATCACAAAACCGCTAAAAAAGCCGTTGGTGAAACCCACCAAGGCCGCAGCAGCCAAAGCCCGTTGAAAAAAAGCGTGATCAAGCATCTCCCACATCAGCGCTGATCATAGCAGGGAAAATGCATTGGGCAACCCTCGTGCGCGAGCTTGGCGAAAATTTTCACTCAGTCTTACTGGGGCAATTTCACGGCCGTCATGTATCCTCGATCGCCGATGGTATCGTGATACGAGCCGATCTGATAGCCCAGCTTTTGCAAAAGAGAAGAATACTCTGCATGCGAATAGCACTTGCCTTGGGTGATGTTCATCAGCAAAGAAGAATACTCCGCCACTGGCACAGGGCCTGTTTTGGCATCATTGATGAAGGCATCATGAATGATCAATAAGCCCCCGTTGGGTAGGGTGGATGTAGCTTTTTCTAACAAAAATTCCATTTCGGACCAATCCCAATCGTGCAGCACATTGGACAAAAGAATCACATCTGCCGCAGGCCATGCATCAGCAAACATGTCGGCTGAATGAACCGTGATCTTATCCACGAGTCCGTGTGCGGAAATTTCCTTGCGGCAAATTTCATCGACAGGCGATTGTTCCAAGACTGTAGCCGTGAGATGAGGATGGGCCGCGACCAAGGTGGCTGAGTAAATGCCTGAGCCGCCAGCAACATCGAGAACATGATGCCGTTGCGCAATATGCGATGTCAAAGCGCTTGCGAGATGTTGACCGAAGATCATACCTCGACAGTTCATCAAGTTGGTGAAATTTCCTGCGAACACGGGATCCAACATGGATTTGTGCCAATCATGTGCATCATCCTTCGCTTGCCAATTCGCTGGTTTTCCGGTGGTGAGAACTTTGACGAAACCTAGCAGAATGGGTGAGTCTTTGATCGGTTGGTAGTAAGGCCCGAGATACCAGGGTGATGTGGCGCAAAGAAATTCACGACCGCTGGCGGTGAGAGTGTGCGTGTTTGTGGAATCCGTCTGCACGAATTCATTGGCGCGACAAAGAGTCAATAAGACGTCCAGTGGTCGAGCGGCAAAACCGAAGTGGGCGATGATCGATTCATTGGTCGCTGCTCCTTGTTGATCCAGCCAAGTAAAAAAATTGAAATGAAGCAACGCAGCGCCGATCAGATCCGCTGCATATTGACGATCACGATAGCGAAGAACGGCCGAGGGATCGGACGATGGCAGTGTGGATAGGTTTTGATTCATTTGATGCGTTCATTCATGCATCATTCGATGGCATTCGACAAGCTCGATTCAAAAGGTAAATTCATCATGAAATTGGGCTGAATTGCGCCGCTGCGAATTACTGGATCACGTGTCTATATTGAATGCAGGTGTCAAAAAAATTCTTGATTCTGAGCAAGTCATTCCCTTTTGTCGCTCCTCTATTGTCAAGGTGGCGATCTCTCACGAGGTCGGTCGTTTAGATATCGCATTTTGTCGAAAATAATTGACTATCTCTAGCAGATGTGTTATAAAGTCTCAGTTCTCATGTGACAACACGTCTGAATGTATCTTTCCCCACAACTTCTTCCTCCATTGTCGGATTTACAGCGAAGCTCTGGTTCGCCTCCGATGATTGCATTATGGCTTATAATACCAGCGACTTGTGAAAGTAACCGAATCCATCAACGAGCAGAAACGCCTCGTAGCGCTCAAGCGCTACAATATTCTCGACACGCCTCCGAAGTTGGAGTTCGACGATTTTACGCAACTTGCCTCTCTCATATGCCAGACGCCCATCTCTCTTATATCGCTGGTAGATGAAGCTCGTCAGTGGTTTAAAAGCCGTGTCGGTATCGAAGCATGCGAGACTCACCGAAGCCTTTCGTTCTGCCAGCATGCGATCCAGGGTGCAGAATTGATGGAGATTCCCGATGCTCAGCTGGATGAACGCTTTTGCACCAATCCGTTGGTAACAGGGGATCCCTACATCCGTTTCTACGCTGGGGCTCCGCTCATTACCCCAGATGGCCATCGGATCGGGACGCTCTGCGTCATTGATCAAACCCCTCGGCAACTCACGGTTATGCAGCGGGACGGGCTCGTGCGGCTGGCGCGTCATATTATGCGGCAGTTGGAATCCCGCATGGATCACAGCAAATTGATTCAGAGCTCCGAGGCGTTACGAGAAAGCTATCAGCGCACCGAGCAGATCATCGACTCAGCACTGGATGCCGTAGTCACCATGGACCTAGATGGGCTCATCATCAGTTGGAATCCTCAAGCAGAAGTGATTTTCGGCTGGAGCGCTAGCGAAGTCATCGGAAAGAAGATGTCGCAAGTGATCATTCCGCCATCATACCGTGAGGCGCACGAACGCGGCCACCGGCACTTGATCCAGACTGGTCAGGCAACGGTGCTGAACCGTAGGATTGAGCTTACTGCATTGCGTCAAGACGGAACGGAGTTTCCGGTTGAGTTGACGATCGCCAAGGTTATGGTCGGTGGGACGCCGCAGTTCAGTGCGTTCATTCGCGATCTTTCCGAACTGAAAGAGTCTGAGGCAAAACTCGCTCGTGCCAGCGATTTGCTGCGTGCTGTTGGGAGGTTGCAATCCAGTTATATTATCAGAGGCAAGATCGATGCGGCGGACACTTTCGAAGACTTGCTTCAACTCCTGTTGAGCTTTACGGGTAGTGAATACGGCTTTGTGGCCGAAGTGCTGCGCGATGAGCAGGGGCAGCCCTACCTCAAGACCCACGCGATTACCAATATCGCTTGGAATGAGGAGATGCAGGCTTTTTATGAGAAGCACAAGGCGAAAGGCTTGGAGTTCCGTAACCTCAATACGTTGTTTGGTGCTGCACTTGTCACAGGTGAGACGGTGATCTCCAATTCGCCAGCGACTGACCCGCGACGAGGTGGTTTGCCCCCAGGCCATCCGCCGATGAACTCTTTCCTCGGGGTTCCGATTAAGCAGGGCGGTGAAATGATTGGCATGATTGGGGCGTCCAATCGACCTGGTGGTTACGATATGGCCTTGGTTGAGGAAATCGAACCTCTTCTTTCTACTTATGCCACCATCATCAGGGGTTTTCAGTTCGCGAAGCAGAAAGAGTCAGACCAGCATCGGATCGAAGCATTGAATTCTGATTTGGAGGTACGGGCTGGCGAGTTGGCTGCCGCATTGGAGGATAAAATGCGAGAGAAGCGTGAGCGCCTGCAGGCACTAGAAGAGCACGCCGCCACTTTGGAGCGGCGAGTCGCCGAGCGCACTGCCGAGCTCGAGCGTTCTAAACAGCAGTTTCAGGACTTGTTCGAGTTTGCGCCGGACGCGCTGGTAATGACGAATCCAGAGGGAATCATTCAAATGGTAAACCACCAGGCAGAGCGAATCTTTGGCTGGACAAATGCCGAGCTCTTGGGGCAGCCATTGGAAGTCTTGCTACCCACTTTTACTCAGTCTGGAAACTCAGTGATGAACGGCGGTTGTTTCGACGCGGTTGAGAAGCCGAGTCTTCCGGGGCGGCGCAAAGATGGCTCAGAGTTTCCGTTGGAAATGAGTCTCAGCCCAGTGCAAACTGACGATGGCATATTGCTCGCTGTCGCCTTACGGGACATTTCAGAACGCGTTCAACTAGAGCAAGAGGTAGCGCGCATCAGTTCCCACGAGCAGGAGCGAATCGCTCATGAGTTACACGACCATTTGGGTGCTTATTTGGCCGGTATTGCATTTCGTTTCAAGTTGCTGGCGGAGACTTTGGAGCGACGCGCCATTCCCGAAGCGGCAAATGCCCAGCAACTGGTTGGGCAGGTCAATGACGGCATTGACCTAGTGCGGAATTACGCTCGCCTACTGGCCCCGGTGGATCTGGAAGTGGGTGGACTTCCTGCCGGATTGTCTCAGCTTGGCAAAGAGATGGAAGCCGCATTTCGCATCGAGTGTCGAGTGTTGGTGGCGAAAGATCTTCCTCCGTTGACCTCGGAGCAAAGCATGCAACTTTATCGTATCGCTCAAGAAGCCACTCGCAACGCCGTCCAGCATGGCAAGGCTCGGCTTGTCAACATTTCCGCTTTATGCGACAAGAATCACTTGAAACTGATTGTTTCTAATGACGGCAAACCTTGGAGCCTGAATCCAGAGCGGGAAGGAGGAATGGGACTACGCATCATGCGTCATCGGGCTGTCAGTATTGGCGGAACTCTCAGTATTCCATCAGACTCATCCGAGTTTACCTCGGTCATCTGCCTCCTGCCGATTCGTCCCGCTGACACCAAAAATGGAAATCACAACTCTCCCCCATGAAAAAAATTCGCGTTCTTATTGTCGAAGATCACCCCTTCTTTCGCAGCGGTCTTGTCCAGTGGCTTAACCAACAGGATGGAGTGACTTGCTGCGGAGAGGCTGGATGTTTGCTTGAAGCTCGACAGGCGGTCGCAGACTTGCTTCCTGACGTGATTCTGATGGATCTGCGCCTAGGTGACGGAGAAGGCCTCGATCTGATTGCTGAAATTGCCAAGACGCATCCGCTAATCCGGTGTTTGGCCTTGTCGCAGTTTGCTGAAGACTTTTACGCTCATCGCGCCCTCAAGGCAGGCGCCCGCGGTTACCTGATGAAGTCCGAGGCTACCGAAGCCGTGCTTACAGCCATCGAGACCGTGATGAATGGAGGAATCCACCTTAGCCCCCGCATGGCGGCCAGGCTGCTTCAAAACATCTTCCCAGACTCCGCTTCCCG
>CANHKJ010000218.1 GCA_947460915.1 Verrucomicrobiia bacterium | reverse complement strand
GCAGGCTGGCCTGGTGTTTATTCTGCAACACCAGGTGGCTCATCGAGAATACCGCATGGCCATTTACTTAGCCGCCGAATGCATGGCCGGCTTGGCCTTTGATACCGAGGCCGGTGATCACAAATAGCCGGCCTGCGTGTTCTTCTTCGACGGATTTGTGAATGCCGGTGGTCACGTAGAGATCACTGAGATCTTTTCCTCCAAAGGCACAGGCTGTGGTTTCGAGGCAGGGCAGGGGAATGCGCATGATTTCTTTGCCGCTTACGGGATCGAACTGACACACGCAGGCACCATGGCAAAATGCGACCCACAGTTGGTCATTCTCATCGATCGTCATGCCATCCGGTGAGGAGTCGAGATGCGCGGTGGAAACTACTGAGCGCTCGTTGTGAAACGTGCCATCTGTGTAATCGAATGCCAATATTTCTCGGCGCGGTGTATCGATGTAATAAACCGTTTTGCCATCGCGGCTCCAGCAGATGCCGTTCGAGTTCGTCACCGGACCGTAGGCTTTGGTGACGCTGAGATCGGGCGCGAGCCGATACAGATCAGCATAGCCCGTTTTCTTGATCAAGCTGATGGTTCCGGCGAAAAAGTATCCGTCTGGTGAGCACTTACCATCGTTGAAGCGATTGTTCGTTTTTTCTGGTTCGGGATCGGCGAGGGGAGTGACTTCCCCCGTAGTTTCATCGAGGAAAAAAAATCCATGGTCGCCAGCGCATACCAAGCCGCCTTGCGACCGTGGCACTACGGTGCCCACGCGCTGTCCCACATTCCAAATCGTTTCCTCACCTGTGCTCGGCGTGAAGCGGATTACTTGGTGTTTTTCAATGTCGACGTAATACAGTGCGTCGTTCCACCAAATAGGGCCTTCGCCCCATTGTGCCCGATAATTTCCGATAGGTGTAATGGTCATGGTATTGTGAAAAAAAATTGAATTCGCCGAGCTTGCTCACGCTCTCTTGTGGCGCAGGCGATCGATGATGACTGCGATCACAATGATCGCGCCGGTGATCACCTCTGTCCATGGGGTAGGGATGCCATTCATTACGCAACCATTGCGGATGGTTGTCATCAGGAGAGCTCCTACCAATGCACCCAGCACCGAGCCTTCTCCGCCTGAGAGACTCGCCCCGCCGATGACTACTGCGGCGATGATATCCAGCTCCATCCCCATCGCTGTCGTGGGATCGCCTTGCGAGGATTTTGCCATGTTCATGATCGCAGCTAGGCCCGCCATCGCCCCGCCGATGCTGTAAACGAAAATTTTTATCCTTGCCACTGGCAGACCGCACAGAGTTGCCGTGAGTTCATTGGAGCCGACCGCATAAATGTGCCGACCAAAGCGTGTGTAGCGCAGGATCAATGTGAAAAAAATCACCAAGCCGAGCATCAACCACACACCGTGAGGCAGGCCGCTGCCGCCCATCCATGCTTTCCATGTGGTGACCTCAGGCGGGAGATTGATCGGTGTGCCATTGGTAAACACTTTTGCGCTCCCACGGAAAATTTGCATCGTCCCTAACGTAACGATGAAGGGCATCAGCTTCATCCACACCGTCACCGAGCCATTGCAAAAGCCACAAAATGCACCAAACGCGATCGTTCCGCAAAACACCAGCACTGGATCGACATGCCGCGCCACCAGCCACGCCGCGATCACACCACAGAGCGCCAAGATCGATGCGACGGAAAGATCAATCCCGCCCGATATGATGATCAAGGTCATGCCAATCGCTGCCGTTGCCACAATCACCGTTTGCGTTAGAATGTTCAGCGCCACATCGGCGGTGAAAAAACGAGGGTTCAGGGCGCCGAAGATCGCATAGACGACGATCAACGCCAAAAACGGACCGAAGAGACTAATGATGGACTTAACTTTTGTGGGATTCATAGGGATGAAAAATGAGTGAGAGTATCCGACTTGCCCGTGGCGACGCGCATCACGTCCTCCGCGGTGATTTCATGAACTGGCACGGCTTCTGTGAGCACGCCGCGCGACATCACGGCGATGCGATCACAGATGCCAAAAAGCTCGGGCAGATAGCTGGAGATCACGATCACAGATCGCGGACGCACAGGATCTGCCACGATTTCATCAATCGCTTCATACAGCCGCGCCTTTGCCGCAATGTCGATGCCGCGCGTCGGCTCATCCAGCAATAACACATCCACATCATGCTCCAGCAATCGTGCCAAAGCGGCCTTTTGTTGATTGCCTCCAGATAAAGCGCCGATGCGTTGCTGAGGACCTTGGCATTTGATGCCGAGCTTTTCGATCCAACGGGCACTGCGAGATTTCATCTCCGCAGGCGAGACATAGCCCAAACGTCCCAAACGATCTAACGAGGAAAGAGTGATGTTATCGGCAATCGATAAACCCAAGGCGAGGCCTTCTTCCTTGCGATTCTCGCTGAGCATGCCGATGCCCTGCTTCCAGCGCGCTGCAGGGGAGTTGTTGTTACTGGTTACGTCAGAAATTTTCACCTCACCCGCTGCCACCGCGTCGAGTCCGAAGAGTGTGCGCAAAAACTCCGTGCGCCCGGAGCCGACAAGGCCTGCAATCCCAATCACTTCGCCACGGTGAAGCGTTAGCGATGCATCTTGTGGTTTGGATTTTCCAGCGAGTTGATTGATTTCTAAAATCGGCTCACCTCGCATCCGCTCACTGCGCGGATACAGATCATTCACATCCCGTCCCACCATCAAAGACACGATTTCCTCTGGACTCGTGCTTGCCACATCCCGTGTCGCAATCGCCGAACCATCGCGCAAAATCGTCAATCGCGATGCCAGACGTTTCACTTCCTCCAGAAAATGCGAAATGTAAACAATCGAAATTCCCTGTGCCTTCAGCCGATCGATCAACAAAAACAAACGCTCAATGTCCTTTTGCGCCAGCGACGAAGTCGGCTCATCAAACACTAACAGCTTACAACCCATCGCGAGCGAGCGACCAATCTCGATCAACTGCTGCGCCGATACCGATAAAGTACCCGCCAAACGATTCGGCTGGAGATCAGGATGATCAAAGTGCGCGAGCGCCTCCATCGCACGATTACGCATTTCTCTGCGATTCACAAAAGGCCCCATCATCGGCTCCATTCCTAGCACAATGTTTTCCTCCACCGTCAGATGCGGTGCGATCGATAACTCCTGATAAATCATCCCCACACCTTGAGCTCGCGCGTGCAATGGATTGCGCGGTTGATAGGGGACACCATCCAAAAACATCACTCCCGCATCCGCACTGTGCGCTCCCGAGAGCACCTTCATCAACGTGCTTTTACCAGCTCCATTTTCGCCCACCAATGCATGCACCTCACCCGGCAATACCGCCAAATCCACATGCCCAAGCGCGATCGTCGGGCCAAACGTCTTGCGGATGCCTTGCATCGACAAACGGGCAGTTGCGGGCAGTTTCTCTTGGGTCATAGGTCGCACGACAGTCAAGAGCATCCGCTTCCACCTGTAAAGAGCAAACCCCATGCGATCAGGCAAAATGATCCCACCTATGCTGCCGCTGCGCTCCCAAATCAAAAATCAAACGTCGATATAAAACATTTGCCTTGCGTCAATTCTTCGCCCCTCGCGCATTTCGATGAAATGCAGCGTGGTTCAAGATGAAAAAAATCATGTTGATATTTTGTGTCGATTCGATATTATCTCTAACCGAACTTCTAAATTAGTCCCCCCTCTGTATGATAAGAAAAACTCTGCACATTGACGACAACACCGCGCCTGCACTCGTTCTCCCTATATATGAGAAGAGAAACAACGAAACATCCGAAATGCGTGCATGGGCTCTGGGTGGAATTCATTGGACTCTGATCGCACTATTCGTACTCACCATGTCAGGGTGGAGCATGCCGCCTGAACCGAACGGTACTCCGATCGAGAAGACAAGCGACAACTTTAAGTTCAGCGTGGAAGATACCGGCATCCTCTTCGATGACGTGCTCATGCACAAGTTCGACGTGTGGAGCGTCGATGCTACGATGCCCTTGCAACGCATTGGAAAAAATGACGCTTGGATCTACATCAGTCATCCTGCTCACCCGCATAGACAGAAGGTGAACGGTCCCCACGCATGGGTCAGCCGAGTCCGGTGCAAAATGACGGACAAGGGACCAGTAATCGATGCATCTAATTACGAGGCTATAGAAAGCAGGGGAATCCCGAATGCAGGGCCGGAACGCATTGGATGGATTGGATGGATGATGCACCGCTATGAAATCAACTCCAAGGAGTCACTCGCAGTGTTTCATTACGAGGATGAACACGCCGACATGCGTATGGCTAGGTTCAGACTAGGAGTCGCTTATTCATCCGATGGCGGCAAGTCGTATGATCATCTCGGCTTCGCCATCTCGACCTTGTGCCCCGACCCCACGGAGGAGAGCCTGAAGAAGCCAGCCGGGGGACACGTAAACATTTCTGGAGCAGGAATACGCGTCGACGACGACTACATCTACTACTATTTTCTGGACTCTTCCCGACAGAGTGCACTGGAAGACAAGGATCCCGAGGCAGCGCACTTGGCTGTAGCTAGAGCTCCGAAGAAGCTGCTGATTGAAAATGCACGACTTGGGAAAAACACAGAATGGCACAAATACCACGAGAACGATTGGAAGGAACCCGGGCTGGGAGGACGTTCCGCGTGCATAGGCAAGATGACAGAGTATCACACCTCGCTTATGTACAACAGCCACATCAACAAATGGATCATCTTCAATGTGGACACGAAAAACAGAACCGTCTGCATGCGGCGCAGTTCAGACCCGCTCGATTTCAACGTCCCGGACGAGCCCGTATTCTCGTTTGGCAGGAAGAACGATGTCGCGTACACATCCATCCACTCTCTGGAGCCCGACTTCGCCAGTTGCGGAAAGGAATTTTACATCTACTTCCGGAACCATGGCACGGACGATGCCTCTGACAAGGCATTCTTCCACGTCAAGAAACTGAAGATCGTCTTTGAGTAAGGGGCGGCTAAAAAGTCGAGACATAACAACCCCCACTAGCCGCCTTGTTGATGACGTCAACCGTAACATGAACTCAACCCCGTGTTCAACACCCGCCCTCGCGCTGGTCAGGTGTAGGAGGACTCGAGATTTTTAACAATCTCAAAATCGACCGAAAAACGCGTGACTAGCATAAGTTGCAGCCATAAGGTCTCTACATAAAAACCATGACAACAATCGCAACATTTACGACTCCTGAGGATGCACACCTTTTTCGAGCATATTTGGGAGATCTAGGAATCGAGGCATCGTTGAAAGATGAGCATTTCATCCAGCTTTTTTGGTATTATAGCAACACGATTGGAGGTGTC
>CANHKJ010000217.1 GCA_947460915.1 Verrucomicrobiia bacterium | reverse complement strand
TTTTATGCAATATCTCACTCCTTACGAGCTTTCCAAAATTATGAATGATGATGAGAATAAAATCGCCGAGCAGGGGCTCAGCGTTCCCAGGAGCGTTCACCGATCTCGTAATTTTGCTACAGCTTCAGCTCGTGAGTGAACTTGCAGCTTGCCGTAGATATTGCGGATGTGGAAGTTTACGGTATAGACGCTGAGATCCAACTGATCAGCAATTTGTTTGTAGAGATAACCTTCCAAAATGAGGCTAAGAACTGCTTGTTCACGCTCCGTTAGGCTTTGCGTAGGGGAAGGAACTTTGGGCGGTGATTTGCTGAATGTTTGCACCACCATACGTGCGATTCTCGCAGACATCGGAGAACCTCCTGCTGCCACGTCTCGAATGGCGGCGATGATATCTCTGCCGCGAATCGGTTTGTGCAGGTAGCCGCATGCCCCGTTTTTCAGGGACTGAAAAATCGCATCAGAATTATCAAAAACGGTAAGCATTACGATCATCACATCTGGGATTCGCTCCACGAGATGACGCACGCAATCCACGCCGCTCATGCCCGGTAGATTGATATCCATGATCACCACCTGCGGTTTCTTTTCAGGAATCTCGCGTAACGCCTGTTCCGCATCGGAAAATGCACCCACAAGAACGATGCCTTGTGCACTCGATAGTGTTTTTTCTAATGATTCTCGGAGACCACTTTGGTCTTCAACGAGTGCCACGCGAATGTCTTGGTTCAGTGGTGGAGTCATAAAGTAGATATAATTCGTTTTTTAAACAGGCACTTTGAGGCTCACCCATAAACCAGTGCCAGAAGCAGGCGTAATCCATTCACAGCTGCCGCCCATTTCTTCGACACGTGCTTTGATGTTGCTTAGGCCGTTGCCTATGATGGGAGTTTTTTTAACTGGCATGCCGCGACCGTTATCAGTGACTTCGAGATGAAGTTGCCGTTGTTCGATGTCGATGCGCATGCTAACCAGCGATGCTGATGAGTGAGTCACGATGTTATGTATTGCCTCCTTTACGATCATCAATAAGTGATGACGAAGTGTGGTAGATAAGTTGATGTGAGGCATCGTTTCCGTATTGGAAAAGTGAAAGCGAATACCAGCCATGGAGAGGTAGTCCTCCGCATAGCCGTGAACGTAGCTGGCAAATTGTTCTAGGGTATCGTTCGCAGGGTTGACGGCCCACACGACGTTATCGAGCTCTTTCGCAGTTGAACGAGAGACTTGAAATATGCGATCAAGCTGAGCTCTCGTTTCCTCGGTGTGTTCAATGGACTGCTCCACTTGCTCAGAAAGTAGGGCAATGTGGGCAAGGTTTGCTCCGATGTTATCATGGAGATCTTGAGCGATACGCGAACGTTCTTTTTGCAAGGCATAGGCGCGTTCTAGTCGAAGGCTTGAAAGGTAACGCCATGTCGCAAAACAGAGGCTTGCCAAGGCCAGTGCAACAAGCAACCAAAACCAAAGTTGTTTTGTGACGGGGAGCTGTATGCTCATTTCCAATCGTTGAGGAGTGCCAGTGATGCGCTTGCTCAAGGCGATGCGCCAAACATTTTCACCAGCATAGGCAATCGTTTCTACCGTGCAACCTGTCGCGGTTTTCAACACGGGAGGTAAGCGACTATAGACAAAAAGATTTCCGTCACGAGCACCCGCATCGTTGAGTTCAATTTCCATGCCACCTTGTAGACTGGTGACACGCTCGATTTCAGCAGCTCCACAGTAGATATGGAGATTGGAGCCGATGAGAACGGGACGGTCAGGTGTTGCATCGAGGTCGGTGAAGCGCAGGTGTTGTGAAGCGGAAGGTGACAAGGATGGGGTGGTCCAAGAATCTTTGGCGACTCCAAGAAAACGGTCATCCCAAAAGGACCAAACCGCATAACGGCGGTTGCTTTCTAATCCCGCTTCTTGAAAGTCCAACGTAATTTTACGTTCAGTAGCGCCGGGATTCCATAACAAAGCCACCGTCATGCGCCCCCAATCACGCTCGACGTGTCCGACCAATCGAGGATATTCATGACTTATACACAAATCTAACACTTCGGTGTGTTCCCGAGCTGGCGGTGTCATAGTTTCGACATTTCTAAGCAAGGGCTTGAATTCCTTCAAATACCATGGGTCAGAGGTGATGGCATTGCCACAGGATAAGCCGACAATACTCGTCCATGTTCGTACGATAGGCCAACCGCCATTGATGGAGCTGATGTTTTCCAGATCCGTACCAAGGAAATAGGAGTCGCTATCCACAGCTCCCCATGATCCTTGGATGGAAAAATTTCGTAGCACGTCATCGAAGACAGGGCGCAGCATATCACGTTTGGACTCCGCACCGATTCTGTGTGCATCCACAAACCCAACCGCAGCACGGTTTGGTTTGAGGTCGTTGTTAAGAAGATAGGTGTTGTCACCTACGGCATTGCGTATCGTAGCGTAGCCCTCTCGAATCGCCTCAAATGATGTTTGGCGATCATTGCCGGGATAGTATTGATTTACGCGCTGAATGTTGAGTTTGAAATAGTTGAAACCTTTCGTCATCAGTCCTTGCGCGCGATTCGCCATTTGCTGCCAAGGGATGAAATAGCCATCACGACTCGCGCACTCTAACAAAATTCCAGGCCTAGCTCCCGTCATCGCAATCTGCTTTGCGTAGAACTCCAGTCCTTCCGAAAATCTTTCGTTAGAATCTTTCTCGCCGCTTGGGTCTTCATAGCCGCCATCAATCTGGATCACAGCAGGGCGCAGTTGCGCGTGAGATTTTTTCGTAGATTCCACCACATCTAACACATCTTTTCCAGATACTTGACCTCCAAGAAATTGCCAACTATTCCAGCCAGTTAAAGCACCTTGTTGCGTTCTGGCACCGTGCGTAGCGGCGATCCATTTCGTCCAATTACCGATAGCCTCCTGTGGTTTTTCTAACAAAATAGAAAGCTGTTGTCCCCAGCGCGTTTCATTTGCATTCACCAGCACTCGGCTCATATCTGCCGAATACGAAAACGCCACGCGCTCCTGCTTAAGCGGAGTGAAGGAGGCATGTGCATACGAAATAGGCGTGCCCACAGGACCAAAGAAAAAGCCCACACCGTCTTTGCGGTAAAATCCTCCATACTCAAAAACCGTGCGCCCTTGTTGTATTTGATCTAACGAAACTGCCGCAGCGGTTGTCTGCACACTTTCATTCAGCGCGGTGATTAACCACTCTGCGGATTTTCCTTCTACGGCAAAGTCCATCAGCATCGGCGTGACGGAAATCAAGCGAATAGCTTGCTTGCTACGGTTCTCTATGCCTGTCTGCATCAATAGTACGGGCAAGCCGGGAATTTTGCCGATGCGCTGGATCATGTTCAATTGATGCTCGGCAAAATGAACGGTGCGCACGGTAATAGTGGCAGCTCCAAGCGGGGTAGGCTCTGTCTCCACTGCTGCGGCGGTGTGAACCAGCTTCCCCATCGTCGAGCGGAGCTCTACCTCCTGATCGCCAATGATCACTTTAGCGCAAAAATCACTGCGCCATTGCTGGATGCCTTCCGCTTCTATGGTGAGTGATTTTCCACCAGCAACAAATTCCGTAGCGAGCTGAGCCCGGCATAGTTGCGCGGGAAAAATCACTGCCAGCACACTGATTAGGAAAATCCAAAAGCGAAACGATGCTACACCATTCATCTGTGACCAGACTATAAACATCCGCGACACAGGTCGAGTCAGAATCGCATTGGCAAAGCATTCAATGCGCCGATTGTGAAAAATTTCACACCATTTTTCAGGATGCTCACGCACGACGACGACGGAGCAGAGCAAGCAGACCCACACCACTGAGCAGAGCGCTGCTGGACTCTGGAATGACGACGAGTTGCAAGCTGCCTTGCTGGTAATAGGCACTGCGCCCACTGCCGATGTCGTAGGCTGTGGCCAGGCTGTTATTTGCAAGTGCATCAAACACTCCGCTGCCAAGTGCGCCATCAATCAAGGTGTAAGTTCCGTTTGCGACAGTGCCCCAATCAAGTCCCGTTAGATCATCCACGCCGAAGCCTGCGAACAGTGAGATCGTTCCCGCAACCGCGAGCGCATCAGAAAGGTCAACGACATGAAAGAGTCCATTTGAAAGTGTCATACTGCCTGCCAATGCTCCTGTGCCGCCAATGGTACCGCCATTGACGATTACCGCAGTATTGCCCAAGGAGCCATTCACGAGAAGTGTGCCTGCGGATACTGTCGTTGCGCCAGTGTAGGTCTGGCTACCGGTGATCGCCATCGTGCCGCTTCCAGATTTGCTGACGGTAGCGGGAGCGCCGCTATAGATGCCAAAGAAGGCACCATTGTGCATCGTGCCGCCCACGTTCAGTGTCCCACCGCTGGCGACATTGAAATCAACATTGCTTGCACGAAGCGCGATGTCACCGTTTAGATTGGACGTTCCTGTGGCTGAGACATTGCCAGTGAGGAAGAAGTTTCCCCAGTCGCCATTGCCACTGCTATTTACGGCATCTACTGTGCCGCCATTGAGATTGAGGCCGTTTAACTGATTTGCTACGGAATTGTCTGCTCGCAACGTTGCGCCGCTGGCTACTGTGACACCAGCACCTCCGACATTGTCGAAAGTCCACGCGGATGCGGCTAGCACCAGCATGCCGTTGTTGACGGTGGTTCCGCCTGTATAGTTATTCGATTGGGTAAGTGTCAGATTACCATTACCATTTTTCGTCAGGGAACCGTTGTGACCAGCAGTGTTTTTGAGCGCTGTGCCGATGGTGATGGCATGGGAGTTGGTGTCAATGATCGCACCGCCATTGGAGATATAAACATTGTTTCCGCCGCCATAGGTGGTGATGAATGACGAGTTACTTGCCGTGGCTTTTACTGTGCCTCCGTTAAAGGTCAGCCACGCATTATTACTCTCGCCCACCTCGCGGTCCGCCACTTTGATGGATGGGGTGTTGAGCGTTCCACCATCGAGATCAATGGCAAAGGTAGCTCCTGTGTTGACGCTGCCATCTACGCCGTTGGTTGCTGTGACGTTGCCGCCGGAAATGACGAGACGAGCCCAGTCGGCAGAACCCGATGCGGAAATGATACGATTGGCGGTGAAAGTGCCGCCTGTGATGTCGAGGTTGGCGCGACCGACGGCAGCATCTCCCGTGAGGCTCACAGAGGAGTTCACTGACAGTGTAGGATTCGAGCCATACGCACCGCTGTTACCACCCGCACCCTGTACGGTGAGAGTGGATGCGTTGAGAGAACCTCCGGTGAGAGTGAGACTCGCGAAGTTGCTGCCTGTATTTCCTACGGAAACGCTCCCCGCGCTGATACCAGAATCGAGCGTAACCGTTCCGCCGACACTGTGAAAAAT
>CANHKJ010000216.1 GCA_947460915.1 Verrucomicrobiia bacterium | reverse complement strand
GCCGAGCTGCGCGATGATCGGCGTGGCATGGGGGTGGAATTTCTCAACGACTACTGGGACGAAAAAAATCAGAAAGACCGCAATCTCACAGTGCACAGCATCACCATCGAGGGGCCTTACGTGGCCAGTGGTGGTAAAAATGCCAAACTGTTCCCGCCGCGCAAAGAAGGACAAAACGATGAACAATATGCTGCGTTCGTCTTGCGAAATTTTTTATCACACGCATTCCGGCGCCCCGCGACCGACTCTGAGATCGCGCGCTATGCCGCGCTGGCTCGGCAGGAGCGCAAGCCAAAGCAGAGCCTTGATGACTCGCTGCGCCCCGCCTTTGAGGCGGCCATGATTTCTCCGCAGTTTTTGTTTCGCGAACTCCATGCCGTCTATTCCGAGGCCAAGCCCGGCACCATCTTACCCGTGCCCGAGCTTTCGTTAGCCTCACGCATTTCCTATTTCCTCTGGAGTTCCGCCCCTGAGGATTCGACGCTATCGATGGCCGCAAACAAGCAACTGCGACCCTTGCTGACCGATGAAGTCGATCGCATGATTCGCAGTCCCAAGACCGAAGCCTTGATTGAACGATTTTTTGGGCAATGGCTTCAATTCCAAGACGTGCAGTTCATTCCGATCGACACCAAAAAATTCCCCGTCACCGGAGAAATGCGGCGCGATCTCGTCAATGAGACCAAGGTATTCTGCGAAGACATGCTGAAGAATAATTTACCCGTCACGCGCTTGATCGATGCCGACTACACCTTCGTCAATGACAACCTAGCCAAGCACTATGGGATGAGCGATATCAGTGGCGATCACTTTCGCAAAGTTTCTTTGTTGGATCCTCAACGGCGTGGTGTGATGACGCATGGTTCGATTTTGGCACTGACTTCGAACCCGAATCGCACGTCTCCCGTCAAGCGTGGCAAGTGGGTGTTAGAAACCTTGCTCGATGCCGCGCCACCACCACCACCGCCCAACGTTCCTTCGCTGCCGCCTCCGACGAATGATAGTACGGCGGCCTCGCTGCGCCAACAACTTGAGCGCCATCGAGAAGATCCTGCTTGTGCTTCTTGCCATAAGCTCATGGACGGCATCGGTTTTGCCTTCGAGGCCTATGAAGTCGATGGATCTCGCCGCAAGGGCACTCTCGATACCCGAGGCGCACTGGCGACTGGCGAGATCATCGATTCTCCCGCTGCACTCTCAAAACTTCTCGCTGGCACGCGCTCCGAGCAATTTCACCGAGCGTTCGCCGTAAAAATGCTGACCTTTGCCCTGGGCCGAGGTCTGGATTACTATGACAAGCCTGCTGTGGACAAAATTGTCGCTCATGCGTCGAAGAACAATTACTCGCTGCACAGCTACATTCACGCCACGATTTACTCTTTTCCGTTCCAAAACTATCGTCGCTAAGCCATTTCGAGAGGGGAAAACGAGAGCAGAGGCTTTCCAAAGCGCGATGCTTTTTGTAATCGCACGAGGCGGAAAATTTGCTAGGATCTCTCCTATGGAACGCCTGCCATGCATCAAATAGTTGCGCAGCTCTGAAAACACCGAAGCGAGCTATGAGGTTCTGGTCATTCACCCAGTTCTTATCGCCATTGCCGTGGCTCTTCAATGGTGAAGGCAGGGATTTTCTCTGATGTCACCTCGGGCGTTTCATCTCGTATTGATCATCGGTGCGGCAATACCAATCGGGTACAGCCATGCGGCCGATGCTGTGGTAGGCTTGCGCGCGAATTCGCAGTGTCACGGGATCAAACAATTCATCGCGGACATGCACACACTGCACCAGTCCGATGATCATACGGTTGCCGCCCAATTCCCAGATGTCGTGCAATTTGCATTCGAGTGCCGCGGGTGCCTGGGCGATGCGTGGCGTGGCGATCGTCGATGAGGCACTGGTAGCAAGTCCCTCGGACTCGGTCTCACTGAGATCTTCGGCGAGTGATGCCGAGGTGCGGACCATCACCTCGCCGAGTGGTTCATCGACCAAGTTTACGACAAACTCTCCCGTGCGACGGCAATTGCGCGCGGTATCCTTAGGCGTGCCGTCCTCGCGATTTCCTGGGCAAAACATCAGCATCGGCGGGTCATCACCGATCATGTTAAAAAACGAGAAAGGCGCGGCATTGACTTTGCCGTTTTCGTGCAAGGTCGTGACCCAAGCGATCGGCCGAGGTGTGATGAGTGCTGCCAAAATTGGATAGGCCCGATCAGCGTGTTCATGGAGTAGATCAAGTTTCACGACGCAAAGGGTAGCACAGTTCGCTAATATGGATGAGAAAAATGCAAAAATTGCATGGCCTTGATCAGGAATGGGCTCTGTACTAAATGGATTCGTGTTTGCTGTTTTTTTTCTTGCTTTGACTTCAGTCTAGGTCTTTTCTTGTCTTCGTGAAAAGCACACTTTACCTCCTAACGCTAGCCGGCAGTTTGTTCTTGTCGAGCATCGCTCAAGCAGAAGACAGTCGCACTTGGACATCCATCCGCGGTTCGACGGTAGATGCTTCCCTTGGTCGATTGGACGGCGATTCAGTCATCCTTGTGACGAAAGATCGCAAGGAAATCAAGTTGGCGGTGACTGATCTGTCTCTGGCTGATCGTCAATATCTCGTGGAAAATGTTTCTGCTCCTGAATCGATTTTGAGTGCTGGCGAGTTGAGTATGCCAGAGAAGGATTTGAAGTTTGACTCGAAAACCTGCAAAAAACTCGATGAGAAATTCAAGTTGTCTGCCGAGGACTCCGAAGGGATGTTTGAACAGATGGAAACCGAGCATTTCCTGATCGCCTATGCGGGTGATGTGCGTCCGAACGTAGTGGCTGAGATCGCTGAACGTCTCTGGCACGGCATGGCTTTCTATCACATGAATTTCCGCCGTGATTGGGGTGACAAGCGCCGTGTCATTTTCTGCGTGGAAGATCGCGAGGCCTACGCTGCTTTAGGCAAATGGTATCAGGACGAGTTGGGTAAACAAGCGGTGAATGCTGAAGGTCAACAACGTGTTCAAGAATTCGCTTCCACGTGGGATCGCGTTGGTGGAACCTCCATCCAGCTCCCTGATGAGCTTGCAGAGGAGAAAAACCTCCACACTTCAGCAAGCGTTTTCAACATGAATGAGGATCGTGAGTTCAAAAAAGTGTTCACTCCTTTTCCTACTCACGTTATCGCAGGTCATTTGCTCAATCAGCAAATGGGTGGAGTCAGCAGCATTGGTAGCAAGGGCTACTTCACTGTAGTAACAGGTCACGCGTTTTACAAAGAGATCAAACTTGCGGGCGAAACGGAAACACATTTGCTCGATGTTGGCGGCACGGCTGGCGATGAAATTTCCTCCAAAGCAGGCTTCGATGACGGATCGGCTTGGGCGCGCATTTTGAAGTCCGAGGTCAAGCGCGGTAAGGTCAAGCCCAACCTCTTGGAAATCTTAGCTGTAGAGGCTGAGACGCTGAATCCCGCAAAGCTGGTCTTGGTTTATTCTTTCGCGAATTACCTGCAAAGCAATCCGAAGCGCGTCAGTGCTTTTGCGCGGATGATCCGTCGTGTGGAGTCGAATAATACCATCCCTGAGCCAGAGGAGTTGGCGAAAATCTATGACTTTGACAGCGTAGAAAAAATGGAAGCGGACTGGATCGAATACATCAAGAGTAACGAATTTAAATAAACAACTGACCAAATTTGTGACGCTCATTCGCAGTCATCTGTACTTCCTCTCTACGCATTCCTCTCATTTATGAAAAAAACAATTCTCGCGCTTTGCGCCATCTTCATTTCCTCAACGGCTCATCCTCAATCCACTGATGTGAGTCAAGAATTACGTGTCTTCAAGGGCAGCAATGGCAAAGAAATCAAAGCGGTTTTGATCGATAAAAATGACACCTCCGCGACCTTGCTTTTGGAAAACAAGCGCCGCGCCGTTGTGCCGCTCACAAGTCTTTCGGCTGATGACCAAGAATACATCAAGTCATGGAATAAGGAAAAAGCCTTGTTCTTACAAAAATGCTTGGGCTTGAGTGTTCGGCAGTTGCTTGAACTCCGTGGCTACGAGTCGTTTCCGATGACTCTGGAGGGGAACTCGATCATCATCACCGCGAAACTCAATGGTAAAGATGCGCGCTTCGTAGTCGATACCGGTGCTGGCACTAGTTTGCTGCACACCAAGATGGTGGAAAACTGCGGGCTGAAGTTGGGGCCAATGACGGAAGAGGTGCACGGTGTCGCTGGATCCGTTCCTGCTTGTTGGGTGGATGTGAATACCTTGTCGATGGGAGAATCTTTGTTCAAAGATCGCAAGATTTTGGCCACGGACATGGACAAGGATAAGCCCGAGGGCTCGAAGGATCAATCGACCGCTGGTCTCTTCGGTGCAGACTTGCTCAAACAGCTCGACACCGTGATTTCCTACAAGGAAAACCGGATCTTTTTCCGTCCAGATAAATCGGATCGCGTTCTGGTTGATGGAGATGCGGCCAAGTCGGAAGATGCGGGTGTAGAAGGCGAAGTTAAGGATCAAGATGAGGTGCTCAATTTTCGTATTTTCAAAATGCGCGATGGCAAGAGCTTCCGCGCCAACGTGGTTACCAAAACATCTACCGTCCTAACCGTGAAGCTTGCCAACGGAAAAACGCAACAGGTGCCGATTTACAATCTCTCTGACGATGATCAAAAATACGCCGATGCTTGGACCGAGGCCGGTGATATTTTCTTGCGCCATTGCGGAGCTCTGAAGATCGAAGAGGTGTTGACTCTGCGCAAATACAACTCATTCCAATATGAGCGCCGTGGCAATCACATTTTTGTCGATGGCACACTCAACGATAAAGCCGTCACTTGGATGATCGATACGGGTGCTGATAGCTCGTTGCTCGACTTGAAGCAAGCTACCAACAATGGCTGCGAGGTCGGCCCCATGGAGCATAAAGTTTATGGCATCGGTGGCTCTGCGCCAGCGGGCGAGACCGTGATGAAAAAAATCACACTCGGTAAGGTGGAACTCACCAATCGTCGCACCCTCGCGACTGACATGACTGGCCGCGCTGGTCGTGACCTCGATTACGTCGGGCTCTTCGGTGCTGACTTCATGCGGGAACTCGATGCGGTGATCACTTACCGCGAAGATCGCATTTTCCTCTATCAGCGTTAATCAGATCAGGGCGCTGCGATGACTTTCGCAGCAGCTGCTAGGACTTCACCATCGGGCAAACGGACATCAAAGACCGTTTGCCCGAAGTGTTTTTTACCCACATAGCCCAAGGCAAAATGCTCTGCCACACTCGTCAGCGTGCCGGACTCTTGTCCGTCTAACAAAAGGGTGGCGCCGACGGGGACTGTTTCAGTCAATGAAAAATGCGTTAGTTT
>CANHKJ010000215.1 GCA_947460915.1 Verrucomicrobiia bacterium | reverse complement strand
TAGCCAGGAGTGGCACCAGCATACGCACTCGCGAGATTGTATTTCTGCGCTAGGTAACCACCTACTAATAATTCTTCATTAGCTGTGAGAGCACGATCGTAAATGATCACCTCTGCGACATCACCATCCCATGAACGGCCAGCGATGCTGCGATCTCGCGAGAGTCGACTCGCCTCGACATTGCCTGCTGTGACGACCGATAATAATTTCCATCCGGAACCAAAAGCTGTGGCCGTTCCATTGACACTCGTGCCATTCAATTTCGTGGTGCCATTGCGCACGTTAGCGCTCGCATAAGTCGGGTCCCACAACATTCCCGCCATGCCGCGATGAAAGTGATAGGTATTGTCATCGCCTAACAGAAATCGCTGAGCCACTGCAGTTTCCTTGACCACCCAAAACACGGTGCGAATGTTCGTCAGCGTGGGGAAGTTCAGGCTGCTTTCTCCATTGATCGGGAAACGCACTACCGGTTTGCCATTCAGTTCATTGGTTTCAAATGTCGGCGCACCTTGAGCGAGAGTCGCATGGCGAGCGTTGGCTGACGAATCCGACCATGTGTTTACCGTTGCACCATCTGCTAGAGATAAAGCGTCAGCCTTCAGCCATAGTGCCAATCCACTCAAGCTATCAGGCGAAGTGGTTGCCGTCGCTTGCGGATTGCCCCAATACGCGATGATGCTTCCGCCTTTGCTCAGAGCAGGAACTTTCACCCACACCAGACTTGTGCCCGCTGGATTCCACTGCTCGATTTCATAGCTCAACTCGACCCCGCTGGCATCGGTGAAACGCAAATCGGCTCCATTGCTGAAGGCCATTTGCGCATAGGAAAATCCCGGCACTTGCGTGGAATCAAGGCGCACCAACATCGGGAAATTGGTGAGCGTTTCGCTCGCTGCGTATCCCGTAAAAGCAATGCGTGCAGCGTGACTCCATGCGCTCATCGTACCAGCATTCCACACTGTTGCATCACTCATCGGCAATGCCGTGTGAGCGACGTTCGAGTTCGCACTTTCGCCCGCACCATTTACCGCAGTGACCACATAATAATACGTCGTTCCAAAAACTGCAGAGGCATCTGCATAGTTTGGTGCAGTGAGGTTGTTTGCAAGAAGGGTAAATGGTCCACTGCTCGATGTGCCGCGTTTGACTGAATAACTCGCCGCACCAGCAACACTATTCCACGTCAGCGCGATGGAATTGTTCGATGCCACTGCGCTCAAACCTGCTGGAGCTAACACGGCCGAGTTTACCGTCACACTGCTATTCAGTTTCATGCCTCCCAGATGCGCCGCGCTGGCACTTGCCAATTCATCGATGTCACTAGCCGAAAAAATTCCACGACCAATCACCGTATCATCGAGCCAGCCATTGAAGTTTCTCGTTAGCACCGTATTGGTCGCAGGTCCGCCCATGAATACTGGCCCCACTTGCTTCAAGGCCCAAGTCACACTCGCTGATGTGCCTGCAAGTTTTCCATCGAGAAAAATTTTCACCACACCGGTATTGTGCCCCGTGCGCTCGAACTGCACCGCCACATGATGCCACTCGCCAATGTCAATGCTCGCCGCGCTCGATAGCGAAAACGTTTGCGCATTGGCCGCATTGTAATGTCGCACACTAACAGATTTCGACTGCGCAGGCAGCCACACTTGCAATTCCTCGCCACTGCCGCCGAAGCCATCGCCATCTCCCACGTAAAACAAAAAGTCATCGTCGGCATAACTTTCCCGCTTGATCCATGAGGCGAATAGCCAATCATGATTCGAAAAATTGATCATTGCAGGAAAAAACGAGCGCGATACTTTTGCCGAGCCAAAGGGGCCCGATGTCAGTCGCAGCGAACGTGTGTTGTTGGCATTGGCGGTGGTCGCTGGCACATCTGTTACACGATTGGCCGATGCGATCCCGCCCACGCTTGATGTTGCATGCCGTTCGTTCGACGAGGCATCTTTGCCAATTGCAGTGCCTTCATTATCATACAGCGCCACGAATCGATGGTCTGGAAATTCACTACCCGCCGAGAACGATAGTGTGCTCGATCCCGAAAAATTTGCCGCCGGTGTGAAACGCACCGTTTTGCCATCAGCAAGCATGGTGGCCGTGCCGTTCGTCGCTCCTGTCACCTTATACTTTAAGGCTGATGCTGCGGTTTCCGCATCCGCTACGCGCGTGGAGAGATCGATTTCCACTGTAGCCGCTCCAGCCGCAGCCACAGGTGCGTTCGTGATCGCAGTTGGCTTGTGATCTTCGCTCTCCGTCCAGTTTTTGTAATTCCACAACAGCTTGCGATCTTTGCCAAAGACCCACATATTTCCCATTTGCGATTGATAACTCCAGGGTGATTCATTCAAGGGCCAACCTTCGTAGTCTAACGGATCACCATCGACCTTTCCACCTTGACCATAGGTGATGTCTAACACTTTTCCGGCACGAGTCGTATAAATCATGCGCGGTGTAGCATCGTTCACATGCGACATGTCTGCCGGGTTGGCGATGATGTCGGCCTTGAATGCGGCCAATCGTTCCTCTGGAGTAGCTTGTGAATACTCGCTCAGCGAAGCACACTCAATCGCAAAGCCGCGCTTCAAACACGCGGTTTGCGAGGCGGGTGGCCAGGTGAAATTTCCAATATCACTACGTGTGATCGCGATCAACACTTTGGAATAATGCAAGAACAATCGACCTGTCGTCGCTGAGTCATTGATCACTGCCGTGGTGTTTGTGGGGATCGAATCGCGTGTGTAAGGCCATTCGCTGGTAGTGGGAATGTTGATGATGCCCACCATCGCGCCTTCATGTTGCACCACATCTTCATAGGGTGTCAGGCCACATCCTTGGCACCATCCATACCCCGTGGGCGCTTTCATCGTTAGACCCGCTGCGCCTGTTTCATCCCACATCACCGCCCAGCGTTCCGATGACCAATCGTTGGATGGCACGCCACCATTGTTGAGGTCTTTGATCTTAATGGTGCCGTCTGAATTCAACGTAGTGTCGCCCTCCATTTGCGAGTAAAGCGTCCAATCCTTCGTCATGTAGGTTGTCGCAAACTGTGTTTCATGCACGCGAGCAAGACCACGACGAGTAAACGGCACATCGCGACTTGTCGCCGCTTCAAGCATTTCAGGCAGGATTGGCGCTTGGGTGACGGCATAGGGCACGCCGACTTTTGGCTGGGTGTAGAGAAGCGACTGATCGGCATCCAACATATTGGCACGCGGTGTGCCGCCGAATAGCAACCACGATCCATGCTCGCTGATGTCACTACTATTTCCATCTTGCACCATACTGCCCCTACCTGCGGGGATCGACCATCGACCATGAAACGAAAACGATGCAATATCCATCCAGCCCCAGTTCCATGTCATCCGCGCCTTGTTCGCCAACAGGGGATCTGTCGTGTGATCCGCGATCGTCCGCAGCGGTCCGAGTGTGTAGGCGAGGTAATGTTTCGCCCAGCGCTCTTCGAAATTGTATTTCACCGTCCGATCACAAATTCCCTCGATGTATTTTTTCCCCGTGATTTCTCCTGTTCGGTTCGATGCATTGGAATTGGCTGTAACCGCCGCCGTGCCCCAGGTTTCACAAGCCAAGCGACAAGCTGCCGCCCACATGATCCGTTGATTGGGGGTTGAGCCATTTCCATACGTCTTCAACCCCATAAACTCCGCCGCATAGGCATCTTTCACATCCTGCGGCATCATATGATTCCAGCGCATGTAGGTATCCATGCCCGGCCAACCAGAAAATCCTCCGTTGGCTCCACCCGCATCCGCCGCACCATCGGCATTGGTGATCGTTGTCTTCAACTCACCCCAAATCTTGCTAGGATTCCATGTTGCCATGCCGCGCTGCAAACGACCTTGCGTTGTCCAAAACCCGGTCCGTCCTGCCCGATGCGGACCATCCGTTTGTCCAAGATTGATCTTTCGACCAGAAATATCATTATAAAACGCTTCGTGCCTCTGCTCATAGGTCGATTGACCCATGGCAGGAAACGTGAAAAGCAATGGGATTGCGTGGACGAGGAGACGTTTGAGTTTCATGAAGGCAAAAGGCTGCATTTTTGGGGGATAGGTACGTTAAACTACTTCCAGTTACTTGCAAAAATGCCGATCTTTTTCCGCTATGTCGGCCTCATGACATAGATTACGGGATGACGAAAAAAACTTCATATCGCTGAAAGCTCAGCGATACATGAAAATTGCCGCCTTTAGGTGGAAAAACGCCGTTCAACTGAGTTTCGTCAACTCTTTGCGATTTCTCATGCGACATGCTGCGCATATGGCCAAATTCAAGAATATCCAACCCAAGACGATTTGACCAAGCGGAAAAAATGCGGCTCCCGTCAGCAATTCATGCATAACCACCGACCAAGTCTTGATGATGTTGATCGTAAAATGAATGTTCATCTGTGGTGCAAAAATGAGTGGAAAAATCAGCAACCAGAGTCCGTGATGCACTAACGAAATATTGAGATAGTTTCGAGGGAAGATTCCAGTGCGAAAACGTATGAGCCATCCCCACCAAACCCAATATCCGACGAGCCCAAGGATCACAAAGATCCCGCTTGCTAGGTATTCTAGGGTGATGGCAAGCGTACTAGAAAAATGCGGGCCCGATGCGAAAAGTATTAGGGGACCCATCACAAGACTCAGGCAAGCGTAGGCCCAAAACAATCCGAGAATGAATAGGATCAGCGAGAGATATTTCATTTTTGGGAAGAGTATGTAGCATGAGTCTTGAGTTCGCGGCGTCTCTCACCCCATGCTCCGCGTGAGCGCGATGATGTCTTCGTTTTTCGCTTTCCCGATGATGTTTTTCTTATACAAATGCCCGCCTCCCCAGACCAAGTCTTTGGCTCGATCGTTGTCGATGAATTGGCCGGCATTTTTGTCGGATTCTTCCCAGTCGAGTCCGCTGATGACGGCATTTTTCCATGCCTGGGCATAAAGAGTGTGATCGAATTCTTCTTCGGCATGCACTGCGCCATCGTGGATGTGGACGGTGGGGAAAAAGAGTTTGCCGGGTGTAGCTGTGGGGAAGCGAAAGGCCATCGGATGCACTTGTTGGTTGCCCTTGCGCAGTTTGAATACTGCAAAGCCAAAGTTGGCATATTGGGGTAGGGATTTCCACACGGCATCATCAAGGCGGAATTGCGCATCGAGGCGTCCGAAATCGCGGATCGAGGGCACAAAGGAAGCGTCAAAAGAACCCACGCGCTGCACAACCAGTGGCGTTGCTTTCGGCATGGGCACTGCTGACTTGCTATTCCGCATGCTCAGAGTCGCAAGTTCAGGATAGGCGCGATCGAGGTCTTGGAAAAATTCGGTGTAGCCGCTGAGGTCGATAAATTTCAC
>CANHKJ010000214.1 GCA_947460915.1 Verrucomicrobiia bacterium | reverse complement strand
GTGTAATTGAGATTTCCGCCAAGGTGCTCAGTCCAAAGCAAGCCGCTGAAGGGGTGATAGACATAAGTTGTTTCCAAGCCCGTAGGATCAGTACGCTTTTCCACGCGGCCAAGCACATCATACTCCGAGCTCGTTACAATTTCATCAGCGGTATTCGGCCCATTTTTTGTATGCAAAACTCGCCCCGCCAAGTCATAATGATAAGAAATGGTATTGCCATCGGGTGTCACAACTGCTGCTGGACCTCCGAAGCCACTGCCACAGCCGCAGCCATTCGAGCCACCACCATCATTATAAATGTAATTGGTAACACGCCCCGAAGGGTCTGTCATCTGAATCGTCCGGCCATAGAAATCAGGATAATAGTTCCATACTTTAGCACGTGAATCTCTACGTGACGTCAAAATGCCACGCGCGTTATAATTCTGGAGAGTGTATGCGATCAAGGTGTTAGGAGCAGCTGTGCTATAATAATTGAGACGTGTAATGCGATGGGCAAAATCATATTCAGGAACGATTCGCAACTGCTGACCACTGACGCCAGGTAAGGTCACAGATGCAATCTTTCCGCTCTGTGCAGTAATCGATATGATGTGTTGATTCTGTCCACCTTTCGTATAAGTAGAGAGCATACCTTGACTGGTATAACCATAAACCACCATCACCCCATCACGTTGTCGATGGCTCGTAACTTGGCCTCGTGCGTTGTAAGCGAATGTTTCATAAGTCAAGTCTGGATGATTAATCCTAGTCACGCGGTTCTGAACATTGCGGATGTAAACTGTTTCAAGATCTACTAACGTGCCCTCCTTATCATAGGTGACTCTCCGTGATGAAACAAAAAATGGCTTCAGAGGGTTCGTATATGTGTAAGTTACGATTTTTCCATTCGGGTACAAAATGGTTTCTGGGCGACCAAACTCGTTGGTTCTCGTATATTCTGTGACACGCCCCGTGGCGTCAATCGTCTTCTGTATCATGCCTGCACCACCATTGAAACGAACAGTCTGTTCGACGGGGGCTCCTGCGATATTCGATTTGCGGTGAGAAGGGAGCATTGATCCATTGAGCTTCACATGTTCTTCCTTGCCGTTCGAGTAGGTGATTTTCATTTCCTCTACGAGTCCGCTCGCAGATTCGGCATGATCTATTTCCGCAAAAATTTCACCTGTATCCAAGTGATAGACATTTTTGACGAAGCCCTCTAAAGGAGCATCAGTGTTGAACGTATCATGGTATTCAAAACCAATCCGGTCATGCTTCTTATCATGGTGCCGAGGATCATGCAGAGTGCTCAGTCGCGGACGTCCAGCCCAAAATTGCGGCTGCGCGTAGGTAAAGGATGCCGTCGCATCGGGGCGGTTCGGATAGGTGACTCCAGTAAGCGTTGCAAAATACACTGGCCCCGCATTGAATACTTCGTATTGATAATTCACTGTTTCCTGTGCCGTTGCGTTGCCCGAGTAGAATGCTTGCACCTTGGTGAGTTTTTTCACGACATTGCCCACGCTTAATACGGAATTGGTATTATTTTGCGGATCTGTTTGCGTAAAGGGATTGGCGGAGTCAGTCATCCACGTGCTGCCATTGACGTAGAACTTGTAATAATATTCACCGGGGTTCAAAGTAACATTGATCCGCCATGCTTGCGCAGCGGCATTCCATGTCATCGCCTGACCTTGCCAATTGTTAAAACTACTCATGAGCACACAAGAACTAGCGCTGCCCTTATACTCGAAAGTCACTTCACGGGCATAATCGGAAAGCACAGGATCTGGCGCGGTGACAGTAATGTTGGTAGAGCTAGCAGGGCCTGAACCATCGAGCACACCAATCCATGTGTCGCCATTAATGCTAAAGGTGTAACCATAGGAACCAGCCTGTAATGGAATATCGAGCTTCCACGATTGTGTATCCTCGTCATAGACCATGGGATGTGCATTAAAGTCCCAACCATTGAAATCTCCAGCAACGGCAACGCTTTGCGGTGGGTACGACCAGCCAGAATAATTCGCCAATGCCTGCAACTGGCTATCTGTGATCGAGAAGGATGCTTGAGCAATGTCACCATCATTAACACCCACATTCGTATAGGACATCTGCAAAAGCCGACCTGCGGGGTCCGTGACGCGGACCAATTGTTGCTGCGCATTGTAGCTGAGAGTGTACCCTAAGCCGTGCCGATGGAGCACCTGCGTCACTAACAGAAACTCGGTATTCGCCTCATAACTGCCGTAGCGTTGAATCACGAGAGATGTACCATCTTCCAAGAAGAGTCGGTATTTTTTTGAATCATTTGGATCGATTTCCACCCGATCACTGCGATGTGCTCCCAATTCATACATGTAAGGAGCACTGGGATTCGATTCTGGCTTGACGTAATTTCCCCATGCGCCATCGGGAAAATGAACTTCGAGTTGCTCACGCCCGTCGCTCGTGAAGTTACGATGAGCCGAAAATTGCCAATTGTGACGCCAAGAACCACCGCCACCCATATCAGATCTCACCGATGTTGTATAACGCGAAGCAGCCATCCGACCAAATGATAAACCCAAGAAACCGACACTCGCTTTGTATTCCAGATCGCGGGTGCCGTGATTGTAATTCCCATTTTGAGCATTGATCGGAACGTTATTTGATGCGGTATTTGTAGCTCCTCCTCTGGATTGATTGCCTGGCGAAGGAAATTTCGTGAGTGGTTCTGGTCCAAAGCCTCCATTCGGCATAGGTGGTAATGGAACATCGCCGCCCAAATCAAACAATTCCCCTCCTCTAGGAGCATACAACCAAGGACACTCTTCGCAGGGACAATCATACGGGTCTGTCGGCCAAAAATTTGAGCAATACGGCGGAGTTGACGAATCATAGTCCGTCGATGGTGTGTAACTAGGAGGAGTCGGCCCCGGATTCAAAACTGAGGTCTGTGCGAGCAACGACTTTGTCCCTAGTAACGTGAGTGTGACAGCGGATAAAAAGGTTTTAGAGAGATAATTCATAATGAGGGAAGTATGATTTTGGATTGTTATTGAATGCTGTTGATGGTGGCAGGCGAAGAAGTGAGGTTCGAGTTAACCCAAATCGGCAAAGAAAATGTCACGTTCGCGGCAGAGCAAACCACTTCGTCATGCCCCACGCTCCTAGATGTTTTAAAACGAAACGTAAAAGTGCCATTCTTGCCAACTTTCAAGACCTGACCAATTTCACCGTTAACCATACCGCCATGAACGCCCTGGACTGCAACTTGCTGAATTTTGTGCTCCGTAGGCCAAGCGACTGTTACCGTGATTTCTTGCTCGGGCTGCAATGCTAACCTCTCGAACTTGCCATTACGGGAGGCAAGATCAATGTCTTTGCCTTGGATTGTTGTTTGCGCAAACGCAGGAGACAGCTTAAATCCCGAAGGGACAATGGGAGCTTCAGCAACAGTCTCGCCAATGTGCCAGTGTGCCGGCGCTTGCGTCCGATCAATATTGCTCGCCAATGCAGACGCAGGAGCGTCAATAGCTTCGGAGATCACAGTTTTATTCAAAGCGGCTCGCCTTGCATCTGAAGCAGATGAGGAAGAAAGTTCATTGGTGACTTTCTTTTCTGCGTTACTAGGCTCTAAGTGAGCTTGATCTTTGCGCGCTGGATTTTGTAAAAACAACAAAACTGCGACTAGCATAGGTATCGAGACGATGATTAAAATGCGCCAAGAGGATTTTGTAGAGAGTTTCATGGAGTATTAGAAGTGTGAAAACAAAAACCCGTTAGTCCAACGTGGGACTAACGGGTAAAATGAGGAACAGAAAGTTTTGAGATCGTCAGAGATGACGATGCGGCAGGAATAAAAGATGACGGGCTGGGGAGGGGCATGAGGGGGATGTCACTGCTGACATCTGATGGCTAACAGAAATCGTATTTCCGTCAATAGATTTTGCGTGAATTTTTTACAGAAGAATTCACACCTAACCAAAAGCCATGATAACGAACAGATTTCATCGAAGAAAAAATATGAACTCACCTGACTCAATCCTTAATATAAATTAACAATAATGCAAATGACCTCAAAAAAATCCGAAAATGGAGTCGCTTCATAACAGGACTGCGCTGAAGCATGTCAATCTTTGTAAAAAACTGTGATTGTGGCACGAGCGCGGGACGACCAAAAACACCATGGAGCTGCCGAGAAATAAGGTTATACCGGCCACTGGCCTAACCCATACGAAAAAAGCTTCGCTTGGTAATCCAGGCGAAGCTTTTTTGATTGAAGCTCAAATCAGAGAGCCACGTCAGCGCTGGGGAATCGACTGGTAGATTTGCTCTAGGGCAATCACCGTGTAGGCGGTTGTGAGAACGGAATTGGATTCCATCCAGCGACCGTTGTCATTGACCCACGAGCCATTTTCGCGTTGCTTACTCAGCAGCTTGGCACAGAGATCCTTACGCCAGTCGGCACTGCCGCCATCGGCAAGCGGCAATTGATCCATGCCCGATGCCGCAAGGGCTTTGGACATCACATTGAAGTAGTAGTAGAGCCCCTGCTCACCCATGCCTGGGTTTTCTTTGAGGGTGTAATTTTTGCCGAGCCATTCCTTGACCGCTACCACGCGTTGGTCGTCTGCCGATACTTCCGCATAGACGAGGGAAAGCAGACCCGCATAAGAAATCGAGCCATACGAGCGAAGGGGCGTTTTGCCGTTAGGAAGTTTTTCCGTCTCGGCTTTACTTTCGTTAGGACCATAAACAAATCCACCTTTGTTCTTTTCGTCGTTGGATGCCCAGTCGCTGGAGTTGGTTTCTTCGAGGTTCTGGCAACGGCTCAAGAATGAAACGGCGGCACCCCAATCGAGATCGGGCTGATCACCGTGTTTGCCATCCTCGATGACTTTTTTCGACAAGGCCAAGGCCTCGATGGCGAGGTAGGTATTGGACATGTCCGAGCGGTCGTTTTTCGAACCGTAGCCGATGCCGCCATCGTTCGGGCCATCAACTTTGCCTTTTTCATCGGTGTCCCACTGATTGTTGATCAAGTGCTTGCGCGCTTTGACAATGGCAGGCTCATAGGCCTCATCGCCCGCAGAGACCAGAGCAGTGATGGCTGTAGCGGTGTTGTAAACCGTGAGTCCGCGATTGTAGATGCCGCCATCTTCTTTTTGATTTGCGAGCAGCCAATCAAAGCCTTTTTTCACATGAGCGGGGCGCTCGCCCGGCTTGAGATTGGGGTCACGGACGGCGGCAGTCAGTGCCAACGCAGAGAACGCAGGGAGCTCGGGATCATCCCAGTGACCTTCAGCTTTCTGTTGCGAGGCCAGCCATGCATTGCCACGGGCGATGGCTTGCTTCATTTCCTCTTGCAAGGAGACGTAGGGCGAAACATCCGCCAGTGCGACAGTGGCGGATGCGATCAGACAAATTACTGCTTTCATAGTAGT
>CANHKJ010000213.1 GCA_947460915.1 Verrucomicrobiia bacterium | reverse complement strand
TCGCGTAGTGCTATCGATATGAGCAACGAGGATAAAGACGCCGTCGATCAACTGCATCGGGTTTACGGTCGAATGAAGGAGGAATTGGGCCAGGTCATCGTTGGCCAGGACCAAGTGGTAGAGCAAGCGCTGATGGCGATTTTCTGTCGAGGCCACGCCTTGCTCGTCGGCGTGCCAGGCCTCGCCAAAACATTGCTCGTTTCCACGTTGTCGAAAGCCCTGGACCTCAGCTACAAACGTATTCAGTTTACGCCTGACCTGATGCCTACGGACATCACTGGCACCGATGTGCTGGAAGTCGATCCCGAGACCGGCCGCCGCGGCTTTCGCTTCGTCAATGGCCCGATTTTTGCCAACCTAGTGCTGGCCGATGAAATCAACCGCACACCGCCGAAAACGCAGGCAGCTTTGCTGGAGGCGATGCAAGAGCACCACGTCACCGTCGGCGAGCACACCCTCGCGTTGCCGCAGCCATTTTTCGTTCTCGCCACCCAAAACCCCATTGAGCAAGAAGGCACCTACCCGCTTCCTGAGGCACAGCTCGACCGTTTCCTCTTCAACATTATTGTCAATTATCCAACTGAATCCGAGGAGCGCGAGATCATCAAACGGGTCACCAGTCCGAATCATACAACTGTCAGCCCAATGATGAATGCCGCTGACATTCTGCGCTTGCAAGAAGTCGTCAAACGCGTGCCCGTAGGCGATCATGTCATCGACTTTGCCGCAAAGCTCGTGCGCGCTACCCGCCCCAAAGACCCAAGCGCGCCCGACTTCGTGCGTGAAATGGTCGGCTGGGGAGCTGGTCCCCGCGCTGGCATCAGCCTCATCACCGCGGCCAAAGCACACGCAGTACTACGCGGTCGTTTTCACGCAACTACCGCCGATGTTGCAGCCATCGCCGCGCCCGTCATGCGTCACCGTGTCATAACCACCTTCAACGCCGAGGCCGCCGGTGTCAACAGTGATGATGTCATCCAAAAACTCCTCGCCACCCTTGCTCCACGCGAAGAATTGGTCGTTTAACAAGTGAATCAGCAGGGGAGATACGATCACTGCACGCGACGATTTTGACGTCGTAAGATCCACCCCGTTAGGCCTGGGCAGAGGAAGATCACCAACCCCAGCGCAAAGCCATTACGCCGGTCTGTTTCCATCCACTCTTGCTTGCGCTCAGGCTCTGCCTCGACGACACCGGGGCCGCTTTTCTCGACTTCCACCGGCTCGTTATTATCCGCCCCAAACATCGGCTGTCGCAAGGCGAGGAAAATTGATCGTGCTTTTTGATTGCGATAATCCGTACGCAGTGTTTCCGCCTCACGCGTCATCAAATCAATCCTTGAATTCACAAAAAAATCAGCAATCGATCGAATCTTGCGCGGATCTTCTCCCTCGGGCCACACTTCTAGTGCTTCACATTGCTCACGCGTACCATTGCGGGCAAGATAAGATATTTCCTCCGCAATGATCTGTCCATCAGATGCATGACTCGCCCCAGCACCTAACAACTTGGTCAGGGACAATTTCAATATCTCCAATCTCTCGGCACTTTCTTTCGTCAGCTCACGCGTTGCCGCGAGATCATCGATCCTCCGTTGAATGCGCATGCGTTCTTTTTCAAAAGGATTGCGCGTCGCCTGCGCCACGACCATGGCCTCGTATGCATAACGCAGCGGCATGATTTGAGCGGGAACAGGCGTGCCACCACGCTCGCGATTGATCGAACCGTCGTCAAACATCGCGCGATTCATTTCCTTAAATGGCACCAACGCGCCAGCAAGAAGCATCTGCGGCACTAACAAAAGCGGCACCGAGGTCAACGCTGCACGTTCCGTCTTGACCAAGGCCGAGACTAACAAGGCCAGAGATGTTCCCGTCCATGCCGTCAAGGTCATCCACAACCAGTGCTCCAAAAACATGCCGCGGATTTCTAACAATGGATGCGCCACAGCAAGATACGCGCCGCACTGCAACATCGCCACCAGCGCTAAGGCCAGCCATTTTGCCGCCACATACAAGTCGCCACCGGGATAGCAATTGCGTTCGCGTCGGATCACCGCGCGATCGCGCAATATCTCGGTCGCCGAATTAGTGAGACCAAGAAACATCGCCACCGTGACGCTGAGGAAAAGATAGGCAGGAATATGCAAAGCTGTATCAAATTCATACTTACCGGCTGGAGAAGAACGCAGTGTATAGGCAATCAGCGCAGCGAGAATGGGAGCCTCCAGCAGAGTTGAATAGAGGGTGCCACGCGCTCGCACTTTCGAGAGCAATGAGCGTTGAAAATGCGTCGTGAACACCGAAAAAATCTCACGTACACGTCTACGCCGCCGCCTGGGAAACGGGCCATCTAATGCTGATACCTCACCGCCGCTTAAACGCGATGGCACATCACCCACTCGTTGCAGCGACTCAATCAAGGTCTCACTCTCAAAGCGCTCTTGCCAAAAGGTCGGCGGAAAACGTCGTGCCGCCAGAGGATTTTGCCCACCACCTATGGTATTGAGCGGCGTCTCTAACACATCAAAAACAAAATCTGCACCCAATGGTGATCGACCTACCAGTGATGGGTGAGCGATGCTGAGCTCCACGCAGGCGACGCGAAAATACTCCATCATCTCGTGCGGAGATCCATAGTAAGCCATGCGTCCACCTGAATCTAACAACAAAACTTTATCGAACAAGCGTAGCACCTGAGCACCAGGCCGATGCAGCGAACAGATCACAATTTTATCCCGCGACATCACCCGCAGTGTTTCTGCTACATGCTCTGAATCCTTCGAAGACAAACCAGAGATCGGTTCATCAAACAAAAAAACTTCTGCCGCACTGAGCAAATCAAGTCCCAAGTTTAAACGCGACCTCTCCCCGCCCGACAAGGCTTTCTCCCCCGCAGCACCCACGAGGCGGTGCGATAAACCTTGCAGACCCAAATCGGCGAGCACGAGGTCGATGCGCCGCTCACGGTCCGCCGCAGATTGCACTGGTCGGCGGATCGATGCCGCATGACGCAAATGCTCACGCACTGTTAGCAAAGGAAACAATGCCTCCTCTTGTGCCATCCGCGTAATGAAGCGCACGAGCTCCGCACGATTTCGATAGAGCGAGGTGCCATTCAGCCGAACATGACCGCGTGTCGGTTCGAGCTGCCCTGAGAGCGCCGCAAGTAAGGTTGATTTCCCCGAACCACTCGGGCCAATGATGCACATCATCTCACCACGCTTCACCGTGAAGCTCAAGTTATCCAGCGCACGCACCTGCGGCGTAAAGTCGTGGATCAAGTCCTCGATTTTTAACGACTCGATCACCTGTCGCTCTTCATCGATCAGGCTTTCAGAAAATCGACAACGCAGAGCTTGCCGAGGAGAAATCCGAATGATCGCACCTTCATCGAGGCGCGTGACACCACGTAGCATATGCTCGCCCACGGTCACAGGACCATCCGCTGCGATGACTTCCACGTAGCCGGCTGATTCCTCAGGTACATAGCGCATTTCTAGCACGACGCGCGGCGCCAAACCTGCCGATATCAACAAATCTCCCTTGCCAAGAGCAGAGGGGTCATTCGACACGCGAAAGCGCTTGCGCTTGTTGTCGATGCGAAATCTCCCGCCGGCCTTGATTGCTTGCTTGCGCAGTGCTTCAAGATCGACAGTAGCCCCATCGGGATCGACCAGCCGCGTGTGGTGATTGCACTTCACCACCTGCCCCACATCCAGCCCTTGCGCCTGCCCCACCTGCAAATCACAAGCCCGATAGGCTTCGACTTCCACCTGAAGGCCAAATCTTAGCACGGCCAGACTTTGGCGCGTGCGCGCGCGCTCCACAGTGATGCCCTTGTCGCTCGCTGCGATATGCATTCGCGGCATCAGCCCCGTTTTTTTCACATTGAGGAAATGGACCAGATCCTCGTGCAGCAAGGTCCAGCCCGGCACGACCAGAGCTTGACCCTCGCGCATCCTCAAAAAACTCCCGCTTTCAAGAGAGTGGCCACGCACCCAGACGGGCATCACACCCGTGTTGCGCAGCATCAGCAAATCACCCACCCGATAAACGCGAAAGCGGTGCTCGGTGGCTTGCGGCGGCAAGATGACATCCGCTTGGCGATCGCCAAATGTCACGCGCTCAAAGTTCCCAGTTAGCACCATTTCATCGTCCTCTGCCATTTCACGCAGAATTTCCTGACCATAATCAGGACGACCGAGGCGACGCATGAAGCCGTCAAAGGTTTCGCGCAGCGGGGCGGACCTGCCAGCAGCATCTACTAACGCCCAAAGCTGAAAGGCCAATGCCAACTTTCCGACATCGTCGAGCCGCTCATGCAATTCCGCGGCGAGAGCTACCAAAGATCGCGGCGAGCGCACCGAACGCTGCAAGCGCCGCGCCAACCAACCGTGGTCTACCTCAGGAAATGCCGCACGCAACAGATCAAGAATGAGGTCAACTTCATCATCATCCACACTCTGGTCGGCAATGGCAAAAGCCGCGAAAACGTCAATCAGCGGACCTAGCAAGGCATCAGTGCCTGGACGCAAAAAACGCAGACGACCCACGCCGGGAATCATTCGCAAAAACGCAAATGTCCGCCGCTTCCACAGAGGCTCTTCCTCCGATCTCATTTCACCATCAGCCACGCAGACTAGTCTGTCAGATTAACGCTCTCATCGCAAGCCTGCGCTGTGAAAAACTCGTTCAGTCTCTCATCCCCTAGCTTGCTGATTTTTTCGTGGCCTTCTTCCCTGCTTTCTTCAATACTTTTTTCTCGATCACAGACTCAGCCTTCGATTCAATTGGCGCAATCATTTTCTCGCACTTCTCTTCCGCATTTCCCACCACATACGAAGCAGCCTCAGACTTTGATTCTTCGCTACCGTAGAGCGGAGAATTCTTTGCAGAAGGAGCAGTTTCCGCCTCATCCTTGTGATCTCTTTCGCTCGGAGCATTGATCAGCGTGCACTCTGGTAGGAACTCAATCTCCCACGAGCCACTTTGCAGATTGCTCAATTCACCCGATTTTTCCCCAAGCAAAAGCCCCCCCGCACGAGCACGACCACCCATCATCACAACAAAGGCGGCGGCGCAAAGAGGACTCAAAGGTATCCATGTATGCCCGAAGCGGACCGCCAACAACCACAATCCCAAAAGCAATGCCACGGCGATGAAGCGAGCCAACGCCTGCATCAATCCCATCGTGATCAACTGCATACAAAAAACCGCGCACAATAAGATCTCAGCCCAACTCGGCAGACGTGCCAGCAACACACTCTGATGCAATAACGGCGCCTGAGCCAACGTCCAGAGACCGCGCTGCTGCTCCTCGCTCGGTGTGCCATCTGCCTGATCTAACAAATGCACAATGCGATGCTTTTGATTGATTTTAGCCAGCGTTGCGGGCTCGGGACGAATCAACATTTC
>CANHKJ010000212.1 GCA_947460915.1 Verrucomicrobiia bacterium | reverse complement strand
TCAGGTCATGGCAACGGCTTCCGCATGGTCAATACTAGCAACTCAGCCATCACCAGCCTCATCACCATCGAGAGCGGATCCTTCTCGTCAGGCGTATTGGATTTTTACACCGCAGGCACACTCGGCACCAGCACCATCAACCTCAACGGCGGTGTCTTGGCGGTAAGCCGATTTGCCAAAACCGCACCAACTACATCATCGTATCTCCACCTCGACGGCGGCACCTTGCGCGCTCGTGTCACTCAGACAACCAACATTTATCTTCCCGATCTCAGCAACCTACAGGTGATCATGAAAGCCGGCGGTGTCACCATCGATAATGCTACTTTCGGCATGAGCATCGTCGAGACCATCGAACACGATCCCGCACTCGGCACCGATCTCGACGGCGGCATCATCAAAAAAGGTAGCGGTACTACAACACTCTCAGGAGCCAATACTTTCAATGGAGGAATCACCGTCAATGCTGGTGCAAGCGGCGCTACCTCTCGCATCCTACTCACCAACAACAGCGCCGCTGGCACAGGAACGATCAAGCTCGCGGATTCTTTTAGCGATCTTCAGCTATCCGTTGGCACTACCGAAGTTCCACGCAACATTGCCAACCCTCTCGTCGTAGCCGATGTCGGCGCAGACAAAACATTCCTTTTCGTAAATGCTGGCGGGGCCACCTATTCAGGACCGATCACCATCAACGAAACCACCACCGATCACTTTCGCGTCCGCTCTGACACAGGCTGTTTTTTGACTTTCTCTGGACAAATCACTGGTAGCGGAAAATTCACCAAAATCCAAGTCGGCGACTTGACGCTGAGCAATGCGACGAACAGTTTCTCTGGCGGAGTCAAAATTGATGCCGGTCAACTCAACTTCTCCAATGGAGCACTCGGCACCACCGGCGACATCACCATGAACGGTGGCACACTGCGTTGGAGCCCCGGCAGCTTTGAGGATGTATCGGCCCGCATTGTGATGGTCGATACGAAAACCGCGACCTTTGCCTCAGGCGGAAACAATTTCACTTTTGGCACCGCAATCGGAAATTCCTCCACCGCCAATCTCGCCAAAACTGGCTCAGGCAGTCTGACTCTCACGGGTGATTGCAGTTACTCAGGCAGCACCACCATCAATGGCGGCACTCTGCGCGTGGTTGGATCGCTTCACGCAAACAGCGCAGTCACAGTCACCTCCGGCGACCTCGCCGGCAATGGAACTATCGGAAATTCCGTCACTGTCGCCGCAGCTGGAAACATCGCGCCAGGAGATGCCGTGGGCACCCTCACCATCAATGGAGGCCTCGACATTTCTGCGATGGCTAGCGGTGCGGGCAAGCTCAAATTCGATCTCGACATACTCGAAGAAAGTGACCGCATCGCCGTAGGCGGCAGCGTCACTCTCGGTGATCTTGCCCTAGATGACATTGCCATCACCAATCTCGGCAGCATGACCGCTGGCACTTACACTCTCATCACCAGCACTGGCATCAGCGGCACGGTGAGCAGCGATAGCGCAGTAGTCGCCACAGGATTCCGCGGTCAATTGCAAATCAACGGTAACAATCTCCAGCTTGTCGTCACCGCGAATGAAGGATTCACCGCATGGCAATCGAGCAACAATACTACAGGTGGCATCAGCGCAGACCACGACAATGACGGTGTCAGCAATGGCATCGAGCATTTCCTCCGCGGCATCGCAAACTCCACAGGCTTCACCGCCTTACCCGCGGTGACGGAAACAGCTGGCATCTATCAAATCACTTGGACCATGGCCAGCAGCGGCTACAATGGCGCTTATGATACGGATTATTTCGTCGAAACATCTTCCTCACTCAGCGGCACATGGGCTCAAGCAGAAGAAGGTGAAGGAGCAGGAAAAGTCGTGGTCAATGGCACTCAAGTCACCTACACGTTTCCTGCGGGAGCGAAACACTTCGCCCGCCTCGTAGTGACCAGCCCCTGATCATCGTCGAACATTTTTCGTCTATGACACGCCGTCAACTCCTTGGCCTCGCCACCAGTTCGCTGCTTCCCCTCGGCTGTGGAAAGCCTACACCAGCAGTCCCTGCAAAGCCTCGTAAGAAAGGTCTTTGCCTGACCTCGAAAAATCGCACTTCGCAAGAGGTGCGACATTTTCTCGAAGCCGTAGATGCCGCATGGACCTACAACTGGAACATCGATCCCGTCATCGATCTCCCCGCGAACATCGAGTATGTCCCGATGATCTACCAAGCTCGCTCAGGCCTCGATCAAAAAATCGCCCGCATGCTTGCCCAAGCTCCACCCCGTGGATACAGCGCCTTGCTCGGCCTCAACGAACCTGATGCCAAAAGCCAAGGCAATACTACCGTCGAGCAAGCGCTCGATGCCTGGCCGAAGCTGGAGGCCACAGGCTTGCGCCTCGGCAGCCCTGGCTGTGTTCACCCTGACAACGAATGGATGATCGCATTCATGAAAGGCGTGGCTCAGCGCGGTCTGCGCGTAGATTTTATCTGCATGCATTCCTACGGTGGACCTGGTGTCGAATCACTGCTGAAACGCATCGAAAAAGTCCACGAAATGTTTCAGCGTCCGATCTGGATCACCGAGTTCGCCGTGGCCGACTGGAAAGCAAAGTCTGCTGCCGAGAACCGCTTTTCCGCTGAGCGTGTCGCCGAGTTTGTAAACGCCATCGTGCCGAAGCTCGATGCCATGGATGCCGTTGAGCGATACACTTGGTTCCACGGCGGAGTCAGCGGCGGACCGCTGGCGAGTTCACAGCTTTTTCATCCCGATGGCTCACTAACCATCGTCGGCGAGGCCTATCGCAATGCCAAAGTCTAACAAATTCTCGCGCTTTTGCTTCAAGGCATCGTACCATCACCATCAAAGGAAAGATACGCGAGGCTGATGCACCAAGCCGCGCCATAATTGACCCAACCTTCAGCGTGACGATAGACACCTTCAGTCTGAAACGGATACATTTCGCTGCCCGGACTGGCCGAGATCGAGCCGCGACAAAGCTCCAATCTCACACAGATATTCAGCTTGTGACCAATCGGCCAACCGCGTTCGATTCCATGAAAGCTCGGCTCAGGGATGTGCGGAGCTGCCGCCAGACGAGGATTGCGACCAAAAACATGATCGATCGAGCTAACGGCGATTTCAGTGAGACGTTGTTTTTTCTTTGGATCCTCCACCACCCAACTGGCCGCTGTAGCAATTGCAGGCAGACCTAACGAATTACCAACATCATTGATCTTCGGTATGGTCCAATGCTCGTCGAGATCATAGCGACGGAAGTCCCACATGTTTTCCGTGCGCGAGATCGCCACATCGGCCCAAGCCTCGATTTTTTCCTTTAAGCCCGCGGGTGCTTGTTGTGGATATTTCCGTAGCATCCACACCAAGTTTGGAATGGTGCGATGCTCACTCATGCGGTGGCCTTTGGTGCTGCGAGGATCAGTCCAATCCAGATTTTTCACGACCCATTCCGCTTGTTTAACCGCTGCGTTCAAATAGCGTTCAGGTGCAGCGAGACCATCGCGCTTGGCAACTTCATGCATCAACAAATTCGGCATAATCGAGTGACCCGGCGCATGCAGCCCTTTGTAAGGATGAAGCAACCCGCCCATGGGGTTATTGCCCTTGATCAAGTCGACACTTAGATAGGTCGATGGCTCCCACCACTTGCCGACCTCTAACGAAGGAGCCCAATTTTTTCACAACAGGCCAGGCATTTTTCATAAAACGAGCGCGGCAACCACTGCTTCAATGAGGGCCACGCCCACACTACATAGGCCACCTGCTCCACAGTTTGCGCATGGATTTGCCGTGGATCAGGATCTTGGCTTGGGTCTTTTGTCGCCGGATTGACGAGATAAAATCCCGCGCCCCAGTGGATCAACTTCACCACATCAGGCGCATCGTCAGCGGGCAGCTCGATCTCGGTGTAGTATTTTCTTACCGAGTCCATCACGCCCTCGCTGCATGGATTTTTGGCATCGAACTTGAAGTCTGGTCCAAGCACACGTTTTTTCTCCGCATGCCAATCGATCTGTCTTGGTATAGTTGCAATGCGCGCGGGATCAGCACGCTGGAACAATACCAACGCAGGCAAGATGGCATCATAGTAAGTGCCATCGCGCCAAGGACAGCAACCGTAGGCACTCGGATGCGTCCCCACCACAGATCGAGAATCGATCAAAAAATCCACCGCCGCCTGCCAATACACATCCTTCCACAAATTTTTACCAATCAAGAAAACATCACTTTTTTCTGGCTTTAGTGGACCGCCTGTAATCTCGATGACGTATTCTCAATCCGCCACATCACAGGCGGAAAAATCCCCGACCTTGCCGCGAATAACGCCAGAAAATACAGCCTCGCCTCCCGCCGCAGGACGCAACTGAAAGGCACAACCATCTTCTGTAAGTGGTGCCGTGAAACGCATCGGCTTGCCTTGCTGATAGCGCACTTGATTGAGCGCGATCAAATGCGCGTCGCGCTTGACGGGCGCACCTTTCAGCGGTTCATCTTGACTCAACGCCGCTCCCAGTTTCCAGTCGTTCTGCCAGCGAATCACTGGATTGTCATTGACAAATCGCAAGGGTAGCCAGATGTAGCCCGCCTTGATCGGTTCCTCAGGATTCCAGATGTCAAACATCGCAATCCATTCATCCGCACTCCACGGCGCTTGCATCACAAATGTGCTCTGCCCACCAAAGGCCTTGTCCTCTCCAAGTTTGTTGTGCGGATTGACTCCCACACATGGATTGCCCAGCACACGGTAAGGCCCAGTGATTTGATTCGCCACAAACATCCGTGCTGGATTCGGCTTCCAGCCCGTGCTGCCAGATCCTAACAAATAAATTTTTCCTTTTCGCCGAAACAAAGCCGGCGCTTCGGTGGCCGCCGTGATTCCCTCCATCACTTGATAATCTCCCACGGGCCGAAGGCCATCATCGCTCATGCGACCCACCACCAATGCTTTGTCAGGCTTGCGCACTGCCACGTGATAAACCACTCCTTTTTCATCCTGATCAATCGCAAAATCACCAGAGCCGTTAGGGCTAGCAGCTCCAGTAAATTTCCCTTGATAGACAAATGGACCCAATGCCTTGCGCGAAGTAGCCACCCCCACATACGCAACGTCAGTGCCCACCGTATTTCCCGCAGCTCCTGCTGGATAGAGCTTAAAATACATCACAAAGGTCTTGCTCTTCTGATGAAAAATCACTTTGGGGCGATCCAAAATTCCCGCCTTTGCCACCTCTTCATGCTGACCCTCCGCTGCCACGGAAAACACCAAACCCGAGTTCTCCCAGTTCAATAAATCTTTGCTCACATAACAACGCACCCCCGCCTCGTTTTTTTCCGACTCCGTTCTACCTTCGATTTTATGCGATCCATACCAGTAGTACATTCCCTCATGCTTCACGATATTGAATCC
>CANHKJ010000211.1 GCA_947460915.1 Verrucomicrobiia bacterium | reverse complement strand
ATGATGTTGTACTTTTGGGCCAAATCATTTTGCAAATCGTAGAGTTCACGATTGTTGACGAGGCTGTAGCGCTGATCTCGCACGGCACAGGTTTCATACTTATGGAGATTGGGATCGGATCCATTCGGCCAGCGGCCGACGTGGGTAAATAGCTCTCGGTTTTCCCAAGTGCTCTGAGGATTTTTCAACAAGGGCATAAGACTTCTGCCGCGAATTTGCGCATCGATTTGATCGTTGCGCTTCGCTCCCGAGATCTCGATTAAGGTCGGAAACACGTCAATCTGAGCCACGCTTGCGGCACATCGCGCTGCTGATGTCACACCCGCAGGCCAACGCCAGGCAGCCCATGTGCGGGTGCCTCCCTGCCATGGCGATCCTTTCGCGCCACGCAATCCTGCACTATGCACTCGGGTGCCCATCGTGCCGCCATTGTCGCTGCCGAGATAAATTACCAATGTGTTTTTCTCTAACTGCTTTTCACGAAGATGATCTAACAATTTTCCTACATTGCGATCAATATTTTCGATCATACCGTAGTGTTTTGCCAATTCTTGGCTCTGCTGGAATTTTTTTGTTAGAGGAAGCAAGTGCTCGAATTCTTGGCGCGGCAAGACGTGCGGGGTGTGGGCGGCATTCGGGGTGATCATCGCAAAAAACGGTTTGCCATCCTGTTGTTGTTTGTCGATCCAGCGCATCGACTGAGCAAAGAACAGATCGGTGCAATAGCCTTGGGTTTTCACCACGGTGTCGTTGTGCAGCAGGGTCGGATTGATGTTGTTATTTCGAGGGAAATCGCCACAGGAACCGGGATAACTTTGTCCAATGCCGCCGGCACCGTGAATGTAGAATTCATCAAAGCCGCGTTTGTTGGGTCGATACGCAGCTTCATCACCCAAGTGCCATTTGCCAAAGATGCCGGTTTTATATCCTGCTTGTTGTAACACCTGTGCCAATGTGATTGCATCGGGCGCCAAACGTTCGCGTTCATGAATGGTGTGCGTGACGCCATTTTCAAATTCATGACGTCCTGTCAGCAATGCGGATCGCGTTGGGGCACAAGTCGGGCTGACATGGAAGTCGCTAAATAAGACGCTCGTTTTGACAAAAGCATCAATCGCAGGGGTCTTGATGATCGGGTTTCCTTGAAACGAATAATCCCCATAACCGACGTCATCGGGCATCACGAGAATGATGTTCGGCGGCGATTCGCCAGAAGCCGATTTGCCGATGGCAAACAATAACGCGAGCGCTAAAATGGGAGTTTTCACACACTGCTTACGCAAAAACGCGTGAATTCTTACAGTTGTCTCAAGTGTGCACGATGACTCGCTGCTTTTCTCTCAGGAAGATCCGACGCATGAGTAAAAAAACCAACCAGCAGAAAAGAGCGGTGATTACTGTATGACTGAGGTAATGAGCACCTTTTGCGATTTGGTAAAAGCCCATAGCAGATCCAGTAACTAAGCCGATAGTGATCCCAATCGCACGGCCGCGATTCGTGGTAGCTAGGCCGGCTAAGCTCAGCAAGGCAAACCCACCACTCGCATGCCCTGCCGGAAATCCTCGTCCTTTTTTACGGAAGTAGTGATCACTGGGATAAGTTTCCAAAACACGAACGTATGGCTGATCACCGTGGTAACGAGTGATCTGATAGGGGCAGAATACATTGGACTTCGCTTTGCATATGGCAATCAAAGAGGGAGCGATCGCAAGTGTAGCAATGAGAACAATCAGATCACAGCGTCGGATTACTCGTCTGATAAGTCGAAAACGATATTTCGAGCGCAACAAGCACAACACGGTAGAAATGACAGCAAATATGATGATCGCGATTTTTGGTCCAACATAAAAAAGCATGCGCGGAACGGATGATTTGGCATCGACTAACCATGCTTTCGTCGAGAAGTTGTACAAACCATCCTGAAATGAAAGGTCGATGTTGGTATTTTCAAAAACAAGAAACACAATCACAAGAAGCACTAGAGTGGGCCATAGGCTGCGATCCATGAGCAATGGTTTACTTTTTGGTGGCATGATCACGCTTGAGTTTTCCTTGAGTGAAAAGCCATGACGCATATTGATAATACGAGATGGTATCGGTTAACGCGGCATCCGCTGAGCCATCGGTGATCGCTGTAAGATCACCATTATCTTGTTTGAATCGGTAGAGTGAATGTTGACGATTTGGTTTAAGAATCATCAGCTTATCATCTGTCATCAGTGCGATTTTTTGATAGTTGCTAACAAATGCTCTTCCTGGTTTCCGGGAATTTTCTGGGTTCAGAAGGTCTAAGCCGAAGCCCATCGATTGATATTCCCAACCAAGCAATCCAAAGACAGTGGGCATGACATCAATTTGACTCGCGAGCTGATCGATGACTTGCGGTTTCACAAGTGAGGGAGCGTAGATCATCGCGGGAATATGATATTTGACCACATTCAATTCCACTTTTCCAGAACTGCTGGCGCAGTGGTCGGAACAGATGACAAAAAGTGTATTGGCAAACCAAGGTTTCGATTTGGCGCGTGAGATGAGATCACCAATGGCCCAATCAGAGTATTTCACCGCAGCATTTCTGCCTGTATGAGATTTGAGATCAATGCGTCCATCAGGGAAATCATAAGGTCGATGGTTGCTCGTCGTCATGCAAAAATAATGGAATGGCCGCTGTTCCGCAAAAGCCACATCTGCCTCGGCAATGGTTTTATGGAACAAATCTTCATCACAGGCACCCCATGCAGTTTTCATGGTGACATCCTCTTTTTTCCATTCGCCTAAATCCATCAATCGGCATCCTGAAGTCGAGAAGTACCGATTCATGTAATCGAACTGTCCGTGGCCTCCATAAATAAAGGCACAATCGTAATTGCGCTCAAGAAATGGTTGGAACGTTGTTTGCAAATCGACACCCGATGGACGATAAAATATCGCTTGGCCCGGAGTTGGTGGAAGGTTCAGCGTGAGAGCCTCCATCCCTCTTACTGTCCTTGTTCCAGTAGCGCGAAGGTTAGAAAAGAATAGCGACTCCTTGGCGAGTTGGTCCAATTCGGGTGTAAGACCTTTTTGATTCCCGGCATATTTCATAAAATCAGCGCTCATGCTTTCCATACAGATCACGATCACATTCCATCGTTGCTCATACGGTTTGCCTTTGATTTCTCTCCCTTTGTCATTTCCCGATTCGATAAAAGTTGTATCGCTTGTGGCAAGTTGCCGTTGCACGTTGATGCGCGCTTCATTGTTTGGAATTGTGGCATACCATTGCTCATATTCGATTTCCATTTTCTGGTAAGCTGCGAAAAACGACCAGCAACCATTTTTTGCGAGTTCTGTGTGATATTGATTCGAAAAATTGGTGATGTTCGACTGCTGCAAAGTGGCAAATGCAAGAAATGCAGTTCCGATGGTGAATGCTGCTGTGGCAAGCTTGGCACCGAGATGATTCTCGCCAGTCAATGACCAAGCAAGGACTTTGCGGCGGCGCAGAAAATTTACTACAGCGGCAGCGATCAAGGTCATGCCACAAAAAATCCAGACCATAGGATAAGACTGCATGATGTTTTCAATGACTTCCGTGGTGAAGACAAGATAGTCCACTGCGATAAAGTTAAACCGCACCTCAAATTCATCCCAAAAAAACCATTCGGAGGTAGAAATGAAAATCAACGCAAAGAGGTAGAGCGACAAGAGCATAGCATAGAGAATTGAACCGTAGCGCGATTTCCAGAGTCGTTGGGGCGTGATCACGAAAAGCAAGATCCACGGCAAACAGGCAAAGCTTGCGGCGGCGATGTCAAACAACGCACCCCAAGCAAAGGAACCGAGTAGCGAGCCATTGCATTGGATGGAATGAAAGGATTTGCTCAGTAGTAAGATTCTCGTGAACAATGATACGATGAGAAAAAGGAAGAATGGAGTACCAATGAATCGTAGGGGAAGGCAAAGTTTACGCATGATGATAGATCTTTGTCGTTTTGCTGATACCAGCGCAGATACGGCACATGAATGTGATGCTGCTTCGCAGCTTCAGTAAGAGCATAAGCAAAACAAGCGCCGACGTGAGAAACGCCAGGCGTAGAGGATAGCAATAAAGAATTTTTCGGCTCATAGAGTGGTTGCCTGAATTTTACTCGACTCCTCAAAAGGAAATAATGAAGAAACCGTCATTTTTGATTTCAGTAATGCCGTTCAATTTGCATGGCAATCGACGTTCTTTACTGCTACTCTCCTCGCGAAAAGGACATGGCTCATGAAGGTGTTAATTGTGGAGGACGAGAGGAAAATGCAAGCTTTGCTGAGCAATTTCCTCAGTAACGAAGGATATGCCGTGCATTGTGCAGATAATGGCACAGAAGGACTTCGTCTCGGTCAGTTGATGGAATTTGGAGTGCTGTTGATCGATGTCATGATGCCTGGGATCGATGGAATTACTCTGATCAAACGCTTGCGGGTCTTGGGCGTGACGACTCCAGCCATCATTCTTTCTGCCCGTGGTGCGTTAGATCATCGGATCGAAGGGCTTGATGCAGGAGCGGACGATTATCTTCCTAAGCCTTTTTCTTTGTCCGAACTTTCGGCAAAGTTGCGCGCCATCAAACGCCGCAGCATGAAAGCGTCAACTACGTTTTCGCTAGATGATTTGACGTATAATCAGTTAACGCGTGAGACGAGGCGTGCAGGCGTTAAAATTGATTTATCTACTCGCGAAGCACTTTTGTTAGAGATTTTATTAACTTCAGCTGGTCAGGTGGTGAGCCGCATGGAAATCATCAAACGAGTTTGGGAATATGATTTTGATCCAGGGACAAATATCGTCGAGGTTTATGTGCGCAGATTGCGCGATAAAATTGATCGGGGACAGAATCGGAAATTGATTCACAATGTCAGAGGTCTCGGTTATACAATGCGAGCATGAATCTAACTCTGCGCAAAAGGATCCTAATTTTCAATCTTGGTACGTTCCTGATTGCGCTTTTGATTGTCGGCGTTATCGCTTTCTATGAATTTAAGGAGCAAGAGCTTTTTACTCACAAGTTGTCGAATGCGGAAGAGTTGGAAAGTCCTGCGTTTGAAGCTTTTGAAATCGTTCTCTATGGTGGCATCGCCGCATTGGTGATTGCGGCAATTCTATCTCGAATTTTTCTCCGACGTACTTTGCAACCGATTCTGTTGCTCACAAAACAGTTAGAAAACACCGATATTACCAATCTATCTGACCCAGTGCCGCGCAGCGGAAATGGTGATGAATTGGACCGTTTGGCTGTGGTATTTAATCGTCTCAAAGAACGTCTCAATTTGTCATTTACGCAGACTCGTGAGTTCACGATGAATGCTTCGCACGAACTTAAACCCGAAATCCGAAGTTGAATCGATGTTGAATTAAGCAGCGCAGTGGTTTTTGCCAGTTTTGCCGCCTGTTTGTTCATTTTCGGGTGGCTCTGGTGGCAACTTCGGCGAAGTTGCTCTAGGCCATTGTAAAATGTTGTCT
>CANHKJ010000210.1 GCA_947460915.1 Verrucomicrobiia bacterium | reverse complement strand
TATGCCGCCATGGACATCAACAAAGACGCACTTTGAACGAAGCTTGATCACCCCCCATAACGCAAACAAGCTCCCCAGCACTGGGGAGCTTGTTTTGTCTAAAAACCTAGTGGAAATTATTTTGCCTCAGGCTTGTAATTTTTGGAAACATAGCCTTCTACGACTTTGCCATTTTCATCGAGTTTCCCTACCGACCACAGCAAGCCGCGGCAAACGAGATCGAGGAAACGCTTGTCACCCACGGTGTCATTGTTATGGCCGAGCGTGGTGCTGAAAATGCGTGTTTTCTTGTCACCGAATTCGTTCGTCCAGACAATGCAGGTATGGTTTTGGCCAGGCTTGTCACCTGCATCCTGCTTGCCTTCTGCGAGAGGAGTCGCGGTAGGCCAGTTTTTGAAGTTGCCCTCGATGCCATGCACGTTGTTGTAAAGCTCTTCGTTTATCGTCGTCCAATCTTCAAGGCCTTTGGTGATCGGATGATTTTTGTTGGTGTATGTCACTTGAATCGGCTTTTGTGGGCCGTGACCGCTGGATTGCAGACCGAGCATGTTGAACCATGAGGCCTCGGGAGCATCAGGCTTCATCGGCTGGCCGTAAGGACCACTGCGATACGAGTGCATGGCGCAATGCAGGTTTACCGCAGGCACGCCATTTTTGTGAGCGTTAACGATGTTTGCGATGATCTTAGGATCAGTGATGTCAGCAGCACACTCGTCGTGAATTACCACGTCATAGCCCTTGGCCCAGTCAGGATTTTGATAAATCGGGAATTGCGGCTTGGTCGAGCCATCGGGAGTGAACTCAATCGTCACTTCGCAATTGACTCGCGCCTGAATGCCTTCAGAAAGGATGTGTTGTTGATTTTTGTAGTCATGGCAGCATCCACCGATGACCAATAGAACTTTCAAAGGTTTTACTTCCGCTTGAGCGAAGCCGAGGCTCGCCATAGCACAACAGGTAATGAGCAGTTTTTTGATCATATGCGTGGAGGAACTACTGCCAGAATTGCGAAAATTTATCAAATCATTTCTCGAATCTGATAAAGAACACCCCCCAAAACAAACCGACCGTTTGGAAAAACACCAAACGGTCGGTGAAAAAATCAGATCAAGACTAGCGACGACGACGCAGCACGAGGAAAAGTCCAGCCAATCCAACTAATCCCGTAGTAGTTGGCTCAGGGATACAGGCGCACCCTGTGATTTGCAAATTGTTGATGTACAGTTCAATTTGCCAAGTGTTGCCATACCAACCACCAATTTCGAAACGCAGGCCTTCACCACTATTGGGCTGTAGAAGCTCACTCCATTGTAGGAGGCTGTGTCATTGATGTCAAAATGCTGCCAAGCAGATGTGCAGCAGTTAAAGTGGTTCGTCTGAAACTACAAATCTATGGAAACGCTGGCAGTGCGATACCGTAGGTTCAGTATGATTGAAACTAATTTTTCGTGAGGTAATTTCATTCATTTCCTGACCTCAAAAACACCACATACCGCACCAGAATTGAGCATTGCCAGTCGAGAAAGCGCATAGTAGTCTCCGCCCGTGAAAAATAGTCCATTGAAACGCTATTACCCACTGCTTTGGGAGATTCGCGCTACGTTTGGCGGCGGGATCCTGGCGGGGATCATTTATGGCATCGCTAGTGGATTCGGTTTGCCCACCATGGTGAATAAAGTCTTTCCTCTTCTTTTCCGCGATGAAAACAAAATGAATGACGTTCCGCTCTGGGTCATCGATTTTCAACAAAAATGGCTCGATGGTTCCGTAGAATCACTGACCCTAGTCATGTGCATGCTGATTCCGTTGATTTTCCTCATCCGCGGAGCATCAGGTTACGCAAATACCTACTTAATCAACAAATCTGGATTTCTCGTTCTGGAGCGGATTCGCACCATGGCTTTTGCCAAGTTACAGCGTTTGCCGATGAGCTACTATCACGGCAATAAGTCAGGCGATCTTTTATCGCGACTCACCTACGATTGCGAAGTGATCCGCAATGCCATCGCTCAGGGCAGCAACGATCTGATCAAACAACCCGCCACTCTCATTGCGGCTATTTATTTCCTGATCGCAAAATCTGCAGAAAACCACAGCATGGGCATTGCCATGATTGGTTTATTTTCAATTCCTCTCTGCGTGATTCCCATTTCTCGTGCTGGGAAAAAAATTGCCCAGCGCAGCAAAGCGGTGCAGAAGCAGATGGGAGAGACTTCTTCGACAATCAGCGAAACCCTTCAATCTCCCTTGGAAGTCCGCGTCTATCAGCTCGAATCACGCCAGCAAAACACCTATGCCTCGCAAGTCAAAAACGTTCTGCGCCTCATGCTCAAGGTGGTGAAATACAAGGCGCTGATTTCACCAGCGATCGAAGTCGTTGCCTCGGTAGGCTTTGCGTTTGCACTCTATCTCGGTGTGCAACGCGGCATGACGCTCGATGAATTCATCGCCGTCGGCATGGCCTTGTTCATGGCCTACGAACCTGTGAAAAAACTCGGTGCCGTCAATGCCCTCCTACGCCAAGGCGGCGCCGCCTCTGAGCGGCTCGAAATGATTCTCGAAGCCGAAGAAACCGTCGCGGAGCCTGCGGCGGAGGATATCAAAGCAAGTGGCGCGATCGTCGGCGACGTACGCTGGGAAAGAGTCTCGTTTTCCTACGATGAGGAACCGGTGTTGCGCGATGTTTCCTTGCACGTGCAGCACGGCCAGATGATCGCTTTTGTCGGGCCGAGTGGTTCGGGCAAGACGACGATGGTCAATATGCTGCCGCGTTTGTTTGATCCGATTGCGGGGCAAATTCTCATCGATGGCACAGATCTACGTGCTTGGTCGCTCGCAGATTTGCGCCGCAACATCGCCGTAGTGCCGCAAATGCCGGTGCTATTTCAGGATTCGATCGCCGAAAACATCCGTGTGGGACGTCAGGATGCCACCGATGAGGAAATCCGTACCGCAGCGATCAAAGCGCACGCCCACGAATTCATCGAACGCTTGCCCGAGGGCTACCAAACGGTAGTCGGAGAACGAGGATCAAGCCTGTCGGGCGGACAGCGACAACGCATCGCAATGGCGCGGGCCTTCTTGAAAGACGCGCCCATTTTGATCCTCGATGAAGCCACTAGCGCCCTCGATGCGGAAAGCGAAGCCGCGATCACCGCGTCTCTGCGCATTCTTTGCCAAGGGCGCACAACCTTTCTCATCGCCCATCGCTTTTCCAGCATTCGCCAAGCGGAACGCATCATTGTGTTAGAAAAAGGTCAAATCGTGGCAAGTGGCACTTTTCAGGAACTCGAAAACCAACCAGGCACTTTCCGCAATTTGTTAGAAGCTGCTGGCGAGCTGCATGCGTAATGCCGTGCAAGAAAGGCGCAGGATTTTGCGTAGTATTGAGCATGCTTCTTCGCCGTATCTTTGCTCTGAGTGCGATCGTCGCTGCCATTGCATGTTCTCCGTCACTTAGTGCCGCTGAAATGCCCGCACATCCGCGCTTGCTTTTTTCTACATCGGAAGAAGCCGTCGTGGCGAAAAAAATCAGCTCCGATCCACTCGCGGCCCAGCTCCAAAAAAATATTCTCGCCCGTGCCGATGCCACGCTCAAGGAGCGAACATGTCGCTATGAAAAATACGACGGCAAGCGCTTGTTGCCCGAGTCGCGCTTGGCCTTACACAACATCTTGCATACGGGATGGGCTTGGCGCACCACCAAGAAGAAGGAATATTATGATCGCACACTGCGTGAAATGGATGCGGTTTGTGCGATGGGGAATTGGAATCCCGATCACTTTCTCGACACCGCAGAAATGAGCGCCGCACTGGCGATTGGCTACGATTGGCTTTACCCAAACCTGAATGACAAACAGCGCAATCATTATGCGAAACATTTGTTAGATAAAGGACTCGCGATGATCGAAGGGAAAAACGCCAAGAATCGCTGGTGGCAAGGACCCTCGAACAACTGGTCACAAGTCTGTGGCACCGGCATGGCCTTTGCGGCGATCGCGTTACATGAACGCGAACCGCAGCGTTGCGATCGTGTGATCGAGCAATCCAGCAAGCTCCTCGCCCAGTGCGAAGTCTTTTACCAACCCGATGGCGCTTATCCCGAGGGGCCCGATTATTGGCACTATGGCACCAATTATCAAACCATGCACCAGGGGCTGACATTTTTGCATCAAAACCAAAAATCGCTTGGCTCTTTGTGGAAGCGGACTGCGGAATTTGTGATCCATAACATTGGGCCAACGGGCATCTGCTTCAACTACGCCGATGGCGGCATGCGCAAAAATTACCCCACTGCCGCGCAGAGTTTTTTGGCGTCGAAATTTCCTGACAGCGATCTTCCGAACATCGTACGTGCTCACCTCAATGCTTACCTCGATCAGCCATTTTCGCAAAGTGGTGCCAGCGATGTGCGCTTCCATCCGCTGCATTTGCTCTGGCTTCCTGCCGCCACGACACAACGCCAACCCGCCCGCACCTATGATATTTTCCGCGGTCAGCAAGACGTAGCTTTCGCCCGCACCAATTGGTCAAACAACGCCGTATGGCTCGCGATCAAAGGAGGCACCGGTGCTGCGAGTCACGGTCACCTTGATGTAGGGTCGTTTGTTTACGAATCACAAGGGCATCGTTGGTTCATCGACATGGGCAAAGAAGGCTACAATCTCCCGGGCTACTTCGGCAAACAACGCTGGGATTATTTTCGACTGAACAATCGCTCGCACAATACGCTCGTCATCAACGATGAAATCCAAAGCACACCAGCGCAAGGTTGCCCGATTTCCCCATGGAAATTCATCAATTCAAGCTCCATCGAGTGCTCAATCGACCTCACCACCGCCTACGCGGGCCAGACCGAAAAAGCCACGCGCATGGTTCGATTTTATCTCATCAGTGGTGAAACTCGCATAACCGATGTCATACTCAAACCTCGTGGTCCCGTGCGTTGGGCAGTCGTCATCGATTCCGCTTTCACCATTCAAGGAAAAACCATCACACTCACCAACAAAGGGAAAAAACTTACACTCACTCGCCACGATTCCCTCGGCGGTGACTGGCAAGAATTTTCACTCAAACCTCCAACGAGTGCCGAGAACCCAAACAAAGGCTACCGCATGATCGGCTTCACCGTGCCAGCAGGCGAAAAGCTCAGCCTCGATGTCTCTTGGCGTTGATCAATCAGCGGACTCCCACGCAGCTGGCCAGTCACAAACATCCGGCACCAACAACGTTTTCTCGCGAGAAGTGCTTCCTTTATCTAACGAAACATGCGACTTCCCGACTCCGAGGACTTTCGCAAGGAATGCCACAACTTCCTGATTTGCCTTGCCCTCAGCAGGCGGAGCTGCGATCCGCACCCGCAACACCCGACCATGCAAAGGATGCGCTTCCCAGCCTTGAATGGCACTCTGCCGGGCATTCGGCGTCACGCGAAGATGGATTTTTTTCATAGTTGATGCGCTGTTCTATCATCTCAGAGGATAACAAACAAGCTCACGCCAGATTAAATCTCCACACATCAG
>CANHKJ010000209.1 GCA_947460915.1 Verrucomicrobiia bacterium | reverse complement strand
CGTTTGTATGTGACTGCTGCTGTCAATTTGGTGGATGAAGTAACACTAACAAACTTTTTTTCATGAAGTGCAATTTTCCTCTTGTCAAGTTGGGGGAATTGGCTATGAACAGATTCGTAGCTGCAATCTAACGCTTCCCCCCCCTATGGCACAATCAGAAACATCCTTTGCTGACCGTCTTGAACGCGCACGTCAAATCCACTCCGCTACCCTCCGCTTCGTCCCCGCATTTGCTCCGGCAGATCTGAGTCTTGCTGGTGCGGCTTTTTCGACATTCCTTCAAAATGCCGATGCCGCCAACCTCAGTGTGTCCAATGCACTGATTGATTGGAAAGATACCGTCGCAAGCCGCAGCAAACTCCTTGCAGAATTGAATGCCCGAGTCCTCCGCGCCAATGCACGGGTCAAGAGCAATCCGGCCTGGGCAAGTCATGTCCCTACCATCAAGGCATTGGCTGACAAAATCCGCGGTCAACGCACACCCGCGCCAAAGCCACCGAAGGAAGAAGGTGCGGCACCTGCCGCAAAGCGCGAGCAAGGCGACCAAAGCTACGCAGACATCAAGAATCATCTCGATCAGTTCACGGCGGCCTTGAAAAAAATCACCAATTACGATCTGAACGCCCCCGTGGATATCACCACCGCCAGCCTGAGTGCTACTGCCTCCCAGTTGCAAGCGCAGAGCTCTCTCATTGCCAGCCATGTGCAAGCCCTTTCCGCAGCCCGTGCTGCCCGCCTGGCCATGTATGATGGCCCATCAGGTCTGGGTGCGAAGCTGAAAGCGATCAAGGAATCCGTCAAATCGCAATACGGCAACGGCAGCATGCAACACAACCAGATCAAATCACTGCGGATTTAAGGCGAAAAAATCGCCATGGTCTTCTGAAAAGGCGAAAAGATTTTTTCAGAGACAGAGCCAAGAGCAAAACAGGCGTCGTTCGCTCAAGTGACTTCACCAAACCGTCATATCTTACCCCTCCTACACAGCAAATGAATACTCCCTCACCATATCAAAGAAAAACCTGTTTTTTCACTTCGTCAAACCCGTGTGATGTATCACTGCGGGAGGTTGTGAATAAATAATTTCGGGAGACTCTTAAAATCAATACTTTATGGCCGAACCTGAAAATTCAAAGACTCCTATCGACTTGCGTTCTACGAGTGCAAGTCCGTTGATTTTTATCAGCCACGACACACGCGACGCTGAATTAGCAGAGGCATTTGCCAAGCTCCTGAGCAGTGTCAGCGGCGGCGTCCTCAAGTCATTTCGCTCATCAGACAAGACCGGAACTCAGGGCATCGAATACGGAACCGAGTGGTATCCCAAACTGATGTCCCAGCTAGGCTCCGCTTCAGATGTAGTATGCCTACTGACTCCGAGGAGTGTTGATCGGCCTTGGATTCTCTATGAAGCTGGCGTTGCGAAAGGGCGTTTGGACACGCCAGTCCATAGCGTGGCTCTCGGAATCCCCATTAGTAGAGCAAGTGTCGGGCCATTTGCACAATTTCAGAACTGTGCGGATGACGAGCCAGCATTAACCAAGCTTGTGATGCAATTAGTCTCACGCATTCCCGGCGCAGACCCTGAACGTGAAGCTATCCAGATGCAGGTCGCCTCCTTCAAGACTCGCATCACTGTATTGCTTGAATCCATTGATAAGGCTTCTGCGCCTCCGGCTCAGAAGCCTTCCAATGATGACAACACTGTCGCAAAGCTTTTTGAAGAGGTTAAGGTTATGTTCCAAGATTTGCCCTCTAGGCTGGAAGGCACCGACAAATCCAAGCGTCGTCGTTTGCGGAGGTTTCATCCGATGATGTTCGACGAGATGATGATGGGAGGCTTGGAGGGCGGGCCTGATCCAATCGGGATTCTCATCATGTGCAGCTCCTTCCGGGACGACATGCCTTGGCTTTATGAGCTCGGGCTTGAGACCTACAAGGCTATTCAGGTAGGCGATGAGAGAGCGACAGAGAGGGCATTGGAGCGATTCCGCCGCATTGCAAAGATGACCATACGTGGTCCTTGGATGGAGGAAATGGGCATTTCTTTGAAGGAGATGGACATGTTCGCGATGGAACTTCCATCGTTAATCGAACACTTTAAGGAACGAATGATGATGACGAGAGCTCAAGCATCGACACAAAAAAAATGAACTCAAAAACCTAACCGGCACCCAACTAGAGCACTGCTGACAACAAATAGAGGGTCATAGTTTTGTCTGATTCGGTAGCGCTATGAGCGCCCCATGCGTGGCAGAATGCAAAAGTTTGAGTGAGATGAATAAAAAAAAGAAAATATACAATGCCATACCGTAATAAAACCTTTGTGTCATTCGATGGCGACAATGACATTCACTACTACAGGCTCATGCAAGCCTGGCACCAAAATGACGGCTTCGATTTCAACTTCTACAATGCCCACGACATCAATACAGCCAGAGATTCTAGCCAAGAAGCATCAATCAAGGCTCAGCTTGCGGAGCGGATGCGCAGCTCTAGGATATTCGTCCTGCTGGTAGGCGAAAGCACTAGGTATCTGACGAAGTTTGTTCAGTGGGAGATCGAGCAAGCGATCTCGCGATCATTGCCATTAATCGTAGTTAATCTTAATTCACGAAGATCAATGGATTCTCAGAGTTGTCCAACAGCAGCCCAGAAGACGTTAGCTATACACATCTCTTTTAATGCAGCCATTATGCAGTATGCAATGGACAACTGGCCTTCAAGTCATGAAAAGTTCATTCGTGAAGGTAAGTCGGGACCATATTACTATAACGAAGATATTTATCGGAGGTTAGGGCTGTGAGAGTGTCAGCAATGTGCCATTTTACTCTTCGCTGGCTCAGAGGTCTTGTGTCCGCTAAGGCTGCAGCTGCATTGTTGAGCTCATTCGGCGCTCTGTGGCTATTTGTGGAGATGGCCACATTCATCTTGTCGGGAACAGCATGGCCTGAACGAATTCGTAGAGGATGGCCGTGGTTTGGCGGTGCCGGTTTGATAGTTGCTATCGTTTTGTGCAAACCACAGAGAACTGTGTCCTGCAAGTTAAACGGGCGGGATGTTACCATAAGCATTACTATCGGAGATATGTTTGCAATGTCAGGGGCTTTCATTGTCGGCTCGAATACTACGTTTGACACGAGAATATCCAATGAACTCATAGCTGCCAATAGTATCCAAGGAGTCTACACCAAGCGATACTATTCGGATGAGTCACAACTTGACCACGCGCTGAATGCTGCACTTGCAGGACAGACAGCCACAAAGTTGACAGGCACACGCGTCGGGAAGGATCTACGATATGGCTTTGGGACCTGTGCCCGGGTAAATCCTAAGGGTCGCACCGCGTACTTCGTCGCCATCGCCGACATAAATGAGCACGGTGTAGCATCATCCCAGATTGAAGACCTGAAAGATTCGCTATCTAAACTCTGGGTGTATATCAGCACCCGAGGCATGAAGGAATCGCTTGTTATACCGGTTCTTGGAACAGGATTCTCTCGGCTTAGCCAACCGAGGGAGGAAATCGTGCGTGAAATCATCCGCTCGTTTATTGCGGCATGTTCCGAACGTACATTTGCGGACTCATTGACGATTGCGATTGCGCCACAGGATGTAGTGAAGCACGGTATAGCGCTCGATTGTCTTGGTGCATTTCTGTCGCACGAGTGCCGCTATGCGAGCTTTTCTAACAACGCGCAACCCGCAATAGGAACCCCACTATAAAGAGCACACAAAGATTAGATGAGAAGGCAGTGAGTGGCGGCGCTTGCGAGCCGTGCTATCAATCACACTGCCATGAAAACACAAATTCCATCCTTCATAATCGGTCTTGATCTCGGCTACAATAAGCATGCCCATCTGCGTTTTGTACCTAGATGGCGACATCATCTACTAGCACACCTTCACCAACTACCGCCAGAATTTATCGTTAAACGTGGTGATGGCCCGTCGGGTCTGGGTGCGAAGCTCAAAGCGATCAAGGAATCCGTCAAATCGCAATACGGCAACGGCAGCTTGCAATACAATCAGATCAAAACACTGCGGATTTAGGCAAAAGATTTTTTCAGAGACAGAGCCTAGAGCAAAACAGGCGTCGTTCGTTCAAGTGCCTTCACAAAAAACCGTCATATCTTACCCCTCCTATATAGCAAATGAAAATCCACTCACCATATCAAAGAAAAACATGTTTTTTCATTTCGTCGAATCCGTGTGATGTATCACTACGGGAGGTTTTGAATCAATAATATTCTCCTAAAATATGATGTCTGATGTAAATTCCATAGTAGGCTATATTCGATATAAGGGCAAGTCTGTCGAAGACGGGTTGATAGACGCTAAATCTGCTGGCGAGGCATTGATTAGCTTCAACGACACTTTGAGTCACACAATTTCGATTCAGTATCCTTTCCTATCCGATTTGGAGATTTCAACGCCCGTGTTAATCCAGAAGGGGTCTTGGGAGGCGTTAATCCCCAATTCTATTGAAGCTTGGCTTGGAACAGCGACCGGACTGGCATGCACCACCTACTTAACAACCGCTGTCAAAAAACTCGCCGAGAATGGCTTCAAAGACAAAAAACTTGGAGACGTTTTTCGCGATGGCCTTGAAGCAGTACTTTGGTTGGTAAGAATGGCAAAGCACCTTGGAACATCAGCACAGCGTAAATTAGAGAATCTCTCATGGCGCAATAACAATGATCAAGTGGGAATTAGGAACAATAATGGAGAGATCTTGTGGGTGCCTGTTTGGGTTATTAAAATCTATGAGCATACTTCAGAGTCACTATTGATTGGAATGATTAAGGCAATAGGTGACGAAAGAACAATGTACATCGGCGTTCGCATCGAAGATCGTATCGAAGAGGTTGCAGTGAAGGAGAATGAGAAGAGGTTTTTCATCACAGAGAAAGTTGAAGAAGATATTCTTTTTCCCGAACTCACTCACGGTCAACGCGTGACTCTAGAAGGTTATGTTACGCGTGGCACCGAAACCTCAAATTCAATCGGCTTTCGTTATCGAGATCACATTCTGACTTGCTATCCTAGCTCAGGAAACATCAAACGATTTAAGAAGAATCTGTTTCTTGTGTGTAACCTCTTCGGAGTGATATCGCGCACAGATAAATTTGGGGGCGCTAGTGACCCGCGCCCGAAGATCATTTTCGATGATTTGGTAGTCATTGAAAAAACATCGGATGAGCTTCCATTTGAAAATGAAAAATAAGGAGAACGAGGCGGCGCATCCGACTGCGGCTAGCGTATCAATTTAAATTATGGCTTCCCTCCCTGCCGTGGATAAACGCGACGTTATCCAAATGGCCCCGTTGCATTAGCCCTCAGAATTCGCCATGTGTCCCCATTTGAATGGCGCAATGAGTGATTCAACTCGGCACTCGACCTAACGAAGGAGTCGTGAGCTCTGCGTGGGTGTAGAGGAGTTGACGGAGATGTTCGATTAATTTACGAGCGCTCATGCCATCGCGGCAGAGGGCGCGGATGACGTAGACACCGCCGCGTAGCGCGCCAT
>CANHKJ010000208.1 GCA_947460915.1 Verrucomicrobiia bacterium | reverse complement strand
GGTTGGACTTTTACTTTGGGATTCGAGAGAGTGGGGAGTTTTTGGCTGCTGGCCTTGAACTTCGCCGCAGCAGAACCGACACGGCGAATGATTACACTTTGGATGACCACATCATCGATTGGGCGTTCGATTTGGACATTTGTTGGAGGCGTAACGATTGATCCACGAAGAGGAGTGTTAAGAATCGCATCGATGGTGCTTTGGCCGCTGATCACACGACCGAATACGGTGTGCTTGCCTTCGAGACCAGGAATGGCATTTCCGGTGAGGAAAAATTGGCTGCCGTTGGTGTTTGGGCCTGAGTTTGCCATGGCGAGGTAGTAGGGCTGATCAAAGCGGTAGCTCAGCGGCACGGTTGCGTTGATTTCATCGGGAAATTCATAACCGGGGCCATCTGAGCCATCGCTGCGCTTTGAGCCGGCCTGAATGATCTTGAAATCGTTGGCGTTCACTACTCGGTGGAAGATCGTGCCAGAGTAGAATGGCTGTGGAGGCTTGACGGTGGAGAGTTGGCCGTTCCGTGAATCGACCCAAGCACGCGTGCCCTCGGCAAGTGAGATGAAATTCCCTACAGTGCGCGGAGTTTCTTTATAATGTAGTTCACAGGTGAAGTTCCCGAGAGATGTGGTGAAATCAGCATACAACTGAGCCATGCTTGTTGCAGTGGAGGTAAGCAAAACCAGGAGGGTTGACAACAAGTGGCGCATGCATCTAATGCTCCCATGTTTCGGATGTATTGACAAATGAAATTTTCGGGAAAAATGTAGCAAGAAGTTGGCGAAAACTTGTTGTGTGCTTCTTGCTACTTGTTGATGCATCAACCTTTGATTTCGAGTAGCATTTGTGCGTTGGACGGGAATTTTTTTAGGAAATACGTCAGGCGCTCCATGGCTTCGAGAGGTTTGTGCCCAGATAGGCCGCGGCGGATTAAGAAAATCTTGTGAAGCATGTGCTCGGGCAGAAGTAATTCCTCGCGGCGTGTGCCTGATTTGAAAATATCTACGGCGGGGTAGATGTAGTTTTCGGCGATCTTGCGGTCGAGCACAATTTCCATATTACCTGTGCCTTTGAATTCTTGAAAAATGGCTTCATCGGCACGGGAATTGGTTTGGATCAATGCGGTGGCGAGAATCGTCAAGGAGCCGGCCTCACGGGTATTGCGCGCGGCAGCGAAGAGGCGGCGGGGGATTTCCAGTGCACCTACGGTGACGCCGCCGGTGCCGATGCCGCGGCCTTGAGTGGATCCGGTGTTGTTGTAGGCGCGGGCGAGGCGGGTGATGGAATCCATCAGCAAAAAGACGTGCTTGCCGGCCTCGACAAGGCGCTTGGCGCGCTCGATGGTGAGCTCAGCAATGCGGCAATGATTGCGAGGGTGCTCGTCATTGGAACTAGCGAAAATTTCCGCCTGAGGCAGGGCGCGGCGGAATTCCGTGACCTCCTCGGGCCGTTCATCGACGAGCAAAATGATCAAGTGCAAGTTGTCGTCCTCTCGTCTCATCACGGACTCGGCGATGTGGAGCATGAGAGTCGTCTTGCCGGAGCGAGGAGGCGAAACGATCAGACCGCGTTGGCCACGGCCGACGGGCGCTACGATGTCGAGCACGCGGGTGGTGAAGCGATTTTGGTCGTTTTCAAAGGGAATGCGTTTGCAGGGATTGACGGCGGTGAGTTCCTCGAAGTGTGGCATGCGGCGTGCATCATCGGGGGAGGCGCCATTGACATCGACGATTTCCACGACTTGTGGTCCACGCGGTCCCATCTGGGTTAGGGTGTTGAGAATGACGCCGGGGCGCAGGCCGAGCTTGTTGATCAGCGCTACACTCACAAAGGGATCGTCTTTGCCGAGTTCGAAGCTTTTCTTCAGGCTGCGCAAAAATCCGCTGCCTTTGGGGCCGATTTCAAGCAGTCCCTGAGCCTCGGTTTTCGGACCACTGAGCACGGCGTTGTTGCGGTCGGCATCGGGATCAAATTTCGCAGGTGGCTGATTTTTCTGGAATGGTTTGTTCTTTTGCTTGTTGTTGCGATCGAACTTATTGTTCTGAAATTTGTTTTTCTTGAAATCGTTCTGTTGCCCTTGTTGGGGACGTTGATTGTTGTTTTGCGCGCCATTTTGCTGGCTGTGTTGGGGGCGTTGTTGCTGGCCTTTGTTTTGGGAATACTGCTGCTTTTGTGGATGCTGGGCTTTGTTATGCTGCTGCGGCTGTTGATCGCGAACAGGCCGATCTTGAGGTGGTTGCTGGGCAGGTTGTTGATTTTGTGGTGCAGCGTTCGATGCTGCATCATTTGGCGCAACAACTGGTGTGGCGGGGCTCGATGATTTTTTTGCGGCTCGTTTTTTGGGGGCCTCGGCTATGGCGGGACTGGCTTCCGGCGCAGGCGCTGATGCTTTAGCGGTTTTACGAGCAGCTTTCTTTGCGGTGGTTGCTACGGCAGGAGCGGGAGCAGGTGCTGGCGGTTCGGCGCTGGCGATTTTTTTCGCGACTTTCGAGGCTGCCTTCTTGGCTGCTTTTTTGGCGGGGACCTTGGTTGCAGGCGTGACGCTTACGGCTTCGACAGGAGATTTGGCCGCCTTGGTAGCCGCTTTTTTCGCGGTTTTCTTCGCCGCTTTTTTGGCGGGTGCAGCGTCGTTGGATTGGGGTAGGGAATCGCTCATGCGGTTTATACTGGGAAAGTGTTTTTAAGAATCGAGCTCGCCAAGAATGGTGTCTGAGACTGTGAAGTTGGTGAATACATTGAGTGTGTCATCGTAGGCATCGAGGATGTCGTAGAGTTTGAGAACTTGTCGTGCGATGTTGATGTCATCGATAGTGACGGTGGTTTGGGGGAGTGAGGTGAATTTTTCGGACTGAATGGCCAGGCCTTGGGCGCGAAGTTCTTGGGCTACGTTACCGAGCAGATTTGGTTGGGTAAAAATGGTGTGCTCGTCTTCGTCCGAATGCACGTCATCGGCTCCTGCGAGGATGGCAGCTTCGAGAATGAATTCTTCGGAGCCGGCGCTGGCGGCGAGGACGATTTCACCCTTGCGGTCAAACTGGTAGGCAACGGCGCCTGGTGTGGCGGTGGCGCCGTGGTTTTTGGAAAAAATCGTGCGGATGTCCTGGGCAGAGCGATTGAGGTTATCGGTGGCGATTTCGATGAGAAATGCGATGCCAGATGGGCCATAGCCTTCGTAGGTGACTTCGTGAATGGTGACGCCGCTGAGTTCGCCGGTGCCTTTTTTGATGGCCCGATCAATGTTCTCGCGCGGCATCGAGACGGCCTTGGCGTTATCGATGGCGGTGCGTAGGCGAGCATTGAGCATGGGGTCTCCGCCACCGGCGCGTGCTGCGATGGCGATCTCGTGGGCGCATTTCGAGAACACACGACCTTTGATGGCATCGACGCGTGCTTTGATGTGCTTGACCTTGGACCATTTGTTATGACCGGCCATGAAGTTTCAGTAAATGATTAAGGGTGTTTGTGTTACGTCGGGACGGGATGCATGTGCATCAAGAAAAAGCCCGACCGGCAGAGGGAGAGAAGTTGTGACGATGACCACGCTTGCAGAACAATCAAGGGGTAGCTGGATGAGCTGCCGATAATCCTATCGTGTGGGCGATCCGTGAACTCAGGGATACTTAGCGCGCTTGGATTGCGATTCCGTGATGGGAATGTGCCTTTCCGAATTCGGAATGGTGCAGTAGCGTGCTGACAGGCGAACTATGGCGTAGGATACGCTTGCTGGCAATGGTTTTTTTTCGTGACCGAGGAAGAATGGTGATAGGAGCGTCAATTGGGTGCGATTTTCGTGCAAATTGGTGCAAAATGATCAAATTGGAGAGAAAAATCCAAAAAAATCCCAATTCAGGAAACAAAATTTTGACAAGTGGCTGCGAATCCGCTAAATCCCGCGCCCCGCAAGAGGGGTTGGAACCTCTCACAAACTAACAACACGCTCGCGTATCATGTCCCAGAAAACGAATCTCAAAGCCGCTATCCGCAACCGTACAGGTTCCGGCCGTCTCAACCAAATGCGCAAAGAAGGCTGGCTGCCTTCCGTCATGTACGGATTGGGCAAGGAAAACAAAAACCTGAAAGTGGATCTGCGCACTTTCGTCGATGTGCTCGCACACAGCACTTCGGAAAACATTCTTGTCAACTTGGACATCGAGGGCGTAGGTCAGTCTCTGGCGTTCTTGCAAGCTGTGCAACATCACAACATCACGGGTGCTCCGATTCACGCTGACTTCCGCGCTATCGATGAAAACACCGAGATTGTTGCTCACGTGCCACTTCACCTCGAAGGTGAGCCAGTGGGTGTGAAAAACGGTGGTGGTGTTCTGGAACACACAGTTCACTCCTTGGAAATCCGCTGCTTGCCAAACGATCTTCCTAGTTTGCTGCATGCTGACGTAACCAGCTTGGAAATTGGTGATTCTCTCCACATTGGCGACTTGAAACTGCCAACTGGCGTTGTTGCTACACACGCTGCTTCAGTAGTAGTGGCTCACCTCGGCAAGCCACGTGTTGTCGAAATCGTTGCCGTAGTCGAAAAAGCTGCTCCTGCCAAAGGCAAGAAGAAGTAATCTTTCGCTCGATCACGACTATCAAAAAGCTGGGAAGCAATTCCCGGCTTTTTTTGTGCGCGGCGATGAGGAAAAATCTCAATCTTCGATCCACACGATCCGCGTTGGCTCAAGTGCGATTTTTTTCTGCTTGTAGAGCTGCCCTACGACTTGCTTGAAGGACTTTTTGCTCATGCCGAGATGTTTTTGGATCGCTGCGGGTGTACTGTCATCAGTCAGCGGCAGCTCACCTGTTTCTTTGAGCTTTTCGAGAAACTGCTGTGCCATCGGTGTAATTTTTTTGCGCCCCACTTCTGTCAGGCCGAGAGTTAACTTTCCATCGCTGCGCGTCTCTAACACATAGGCGGTTACGGTTTGTCCGTATTCGAGCTTTTGAAAAACTTGGTTGGCAAAAAACAAGCCGTTGTATTTGCCGTCGACCACCGCTTTGTAGCCGAGATCTGTTTTTCCCCAGAGCAAGGCCTGCACGCGGGCACCATCTTGGTAGCGGGCTGCGGCTGAGACGAGGTGACGGGCTATGCGCTGGCTACCGACAAATCGACCACTTTTTTCATCGATCATGACTTTCACGACGTAATGGCGACCCGGGATCATCGGCTTGGCTTGCTCTCGGTAGGGAACGAGGAGCTCTTTCGGAAGTCCCCAATCAAAAAAAGCGCCCATGTCGTTTGCAGCGGTGCAGGTTAGTAGGGCGATTTCTCCCGGCATCGCGAGTGGCATCTTGCGCGTAGCGATGGGACGATCCGAGGAATCGAGATAGAGAAACACGCTGACATCCACGCCAACGTGGAGTTCGGGTGTGTATTCGGTGCCGGGCAACAGGATTTCGCCGAGATCGCCGGCATCGAGATAGAAACCGGAGTTGCGGGATTTGATGATGCGCAGGGAGCAGCGTTCGCCGAGTTGAGCCATGGCCGTGATCATGCGCCCGATGTAGCGGCATCGCAATACATTTCCCGCAGCAATTTCACAAGAATGCTAACATTTCCT
>CANHKJ010000207.1 GCA_947460915.1 Verrucomicrobiia bacterium | reverse complement strand
GGAAACTCGCCCATCCGCGGAGCGCTTTTCATCGAACCCGGCACGACAGTATCTCTCACAGGTGGCGATGGCACAGGTTTCGGATGGAACAACCCAGTCACGTCCGTCAACATCAATAACGGTAACCTCAGCGCCACAGGAGGCGCACACCTCGGATTCGGCTCCAATGCAACGATAGCTCTCGAAAACGGCAGTTCTGTTCAAGGAAACTGGCAGTGGAATGGCGATGGACGTCTTGGCGTTTCATCGTTTGGCGATGTAACGAATACAATTGCTGGAAATATCAATCTCCGTGCCGATGATGGTGCAAGTCATACCTTCAACGTAGATGATGGGGCCGCTGCGGCAGACCTCCAGATCAATGCCAACCTGAGCGACCAATGGCCAGAAGTCTGGTGGGTTCCTGCTTCGGGACTTAGCAAGTCCGGCACAGGAACTCTCGTCCTTAATGGCACGAATAGCTACGATGGCAATACCGTCGTTAATGACGGAGCACTATATGTAAGTGCATCTGGCAGTCTGCATTTCCGCCCTACAACAAATGGTAATAGCAACTCCGTCTCTGGCGCTGCAACGGGTTCCCTATCTTTCCTCGGCACGATAGACCTCGATCTTTCTGCTGCGAATGTTACACTTGGTAATAGTTGGAATTTATTTAATCTTACAAGCTTCACGGGCAGCACGCCCACTCTCAACGCTTCGACTGTCACCAGCACTCTAGGAAATTTCACCGAGGTTTCCGCAGGAGTTTGGGAACTTCCTGTCACTGGAGCGAAGTGGGTTTTCACCGAAGCTACAGGCAACCTCACATATGCCTCCCTTGCCACAGATTACGATACGTGGAAAACCGCCGCTGGTGTCACTGGAAGCGAGAACGATGATGACGATCATGATGGTGTCACGAACTTTGAAGAATACGCCTTTGGACTAAACCCCACAAATGGTTCACAAGTCAATGCGATCGTAATTCCGTTAGACAAAACGACTGGGACATTCTCCTATACCCGCCGCACGCCATCGCTAACGGGATTGGAATACAGCGTGTGGTATTCTACAAATCTAACAAGTTGGACAGAAGACGCAGGTGCCGTGGAAGGCACACCAGCTGTCAATGGTGACGTGCAAACTGTACCCGTTACGATTAGTTCCTCATTGATCACAAATGAGAAACTTTTCATCCGAGTGGTTGCGGATTGAGGTCTTCTCTGAGTGCCTCCCGGAGTGCGCCAAGCCCCTGCTTGGCTTTAATCAAGATTCGCCGAGCTGGGGCTCAGCGTTCCCAGCCCCCCCCCACACATTTTAACGGGTAGGCGTGTTACACAATTTCCCATAGGTTTTTCATGCGAAAATTCCATCTAGTAAAAACCAAATGAACTACAAGAATCTCTCTGCGCTCCTGTTATTTGCCGCCACTTCAAGTTCACTCTACGCCGCAACGTATCACCTCGATTCATTATCTGGAAATGACTCTGCCGACGGTCTCACTCCTAGCACGGCTTGGCAATCATTGACGAAAGCAAACTCCATCGTTTATCAACCAGGTGACAGTTTGCTGTTAAAATCTGGTGCTAGTTGGACAGGGCGTTTGCAACCACAAGGTTCAGGCACCGCGCAGGCAAGAATTGTGTTAGATCGTTATGGAATTGGTGCAAAGCCATTGATTCACGGCGGAGGTATCGCAGGTGGCACTGTGACTTTACATAACTCTGAATACTGGACGATACAAAATTTAGAAGTAACGAACAATGGCACTACCGAAGCCAAAAAAATGGGCATCAATGTTCGAAATGATTGCGTGGGAACATTATCGGGCATCGAGGTTCGCGATTGTGATATTCACGATGTCACAGGTGTAATGAACAATTACATTGATGGAAAAGAAAGTGGTGGAATCGTTTTTCAAATCACGGTATCGAATCTCAATGTACCGTCAAAGTGGCAAAACATCGTCATCGAGGGTAATACCATCCGCAATGTCATTCGCGAGGGAATCCTCATGCAATCCTTATGGATCAATAAACCGCAAGACCCAAATTCAAGTTGGAGCGGTGCAGGAGATTATCTGCCTTCGGAAAATGTGCGTATTGCATCAAACACGCTCGATAATATCGGCGGCGATGGCATCATCCCCTGGTGTGTAAAAAATGGGATCATCGAATACAATCTCGTCCGCCGCTCGAACAATAATTCGCTAGGACAAGGCCACGCTGGATTATGGCCATATTTTTGTGAGGATGTGATCATGCAGTTCAACGAAGTGTGCGAAACGAAAACGGCATACGATGGCATGGCCTTTGACTTCGACAACAGTGACCAGCGTTGCATTTACCAATACAACTACAGCCACGACAACGAAGGAGGCTTTTTAAATATGTGCTGCGACGGCAATGGCAATGGCAACATTGCGCGCTACAACATCAGCCAGAACGATGGAGCCATCGCTGGAGGTCGCGTCTTTCTCGTTCATGGTAACGGCAATCACAACTATCAGATTTACAACAACACCATTTTTGTTAGCAAAGCGAACCCTACCGTATTTCTACAAGGCGAAGACAGCTCTGGTAGCGACATTCATTTTAAGAACAATATTTTCATCAATAGCGGCACAGGCTCTTTCGCAGCTCCGGAAGGATGTTACTTCGATAATAATATCTATTATGGAAATGGTCACATCGCTGCTGATCCTCGGAAAATTTTGGCTAATCCCATGCTCGTCTTTCCTGGTAGCGGCGCAGATGGACTCAATACCTTAGACGGCTACAAACTCCTCGCAGGTTCGCCAGCATTAGCGAGTGGGCTGATCATCTCTGACAATGGTGCGCGAGATTATTGGAACAATTCTGTTTCCTCCACGACAGCACCAAACATCGGAGCATACAATGGCAGCGCCAGCCCTGGCATCACGCCTGGTTCTGCGATTTGGCAGGAAGCTGCTGGTGGCTCATGGACCCAAGGTAGCAATTGGCAAGGCGGTCAAATGGCGATCGGCTCGAACATGACGGCTACTATTCCTCTCAGCACCGCTGTCACAGTGCAACAACCAATCGATGATTTCCCTTTAGGAAATTTTGTTTTTTCTGAAGCGAATCATACCGTGAATGGAGGATCCTTTTTGCTCAATACCTCCGTGGGCATGCCAAATGTAGATGTTGTAAATGGTTCATCCACGATTGCCTCCACGTTACGAGGCATGGCAGGTTTGCAGAAAATCGGTAATGGCACGCTAACGCTCAATGGTATCAATACTTACAGTGGCGGCACGGTGGTAGATAGTGGTAAGTTGACTCTGCATTCCCCCACATCAGATCAAGCGGCGATACGCGGCAATCTAACTGTTCAATCAGGTGCAACACTTCGACTTACAGGCGCAGCTTACTCCGGCTTCGGACGCATCAATGGTGCTACCGTAGGAACGTTGAACGTGAACGGTGGCACAGTGGAAAACACCATCCCTAGTTTCGCAACGGGTACCACGATGAACCTCACTGGTGGCACCATGAATGGCGGCACTTTTCACATCATTAGCAGTAGCCTCAACAGCAAAGCAAGTGCTGTGACTTCTACCGTTTCCAGCGGCCTGATGGTGCGCAAAGATTACGGCTCTGCCGACCTCAACTTTGATGTGGAAAATGGCAGTGCCGCAAATGATTTACACATCTCTGGAAATATCAGCGAAGTCCTTTCTGCTGGAATCTCCAAGACAGGAGTAGGAAAACTTTTGCTCACAGGCAGCAACAATTTTACTGGCACGACGAACATCATTGCCGGGACTTTATCCATTTCAGGAGCAGGACAAATCTATGCCGGCTCAGGATGGGGTCCACGCACCATTTATGTGCAAAATTCCGCTACGCTCGAAATGGATCGTTGGAACGGAAATGGCAGCCTAGGGGAATCCGACTATCGAGCTGCGGGGCTTGTTCTCGATGGTGGTACGCTGCGCTACACGGGATCGGAAATCACGTCCCCATCGGTCATTGATGGCAACACAGGGCGCGCCTTTAGCCTTGGAGGAAATGGTGGCACGCTAGAAAGTGCCGCACCTGCTGGCAAAGTCTTCGCCATCACTCAGTACAACGGCGATCCTAACATTTACGCGCTGCCTGCATTCAGTAGCACGCTCACGCTCACAGGCTCAGGAAATGGTTACATCAGTAAAATTCTGACAGGAAGTGGCAGTCTCACAAAATCCGGCACCGGCACTTGGTCGCTGGTGAACGCGAACTCCTACACCGGCTCAACAACCGTCCTCGCTGGCACGCTCAAGCTAGGCAATGGCACATCACACAGTAACCTAGCCAATACCGCTGCCGTGGTCGTCGCCAACGGTGCTACTCTTCATTTGAACTTCAGCGGCACCGATACTGTTGCTTCGCTCAGCTTTGACGGCATAGCACGTCCACCTGGGATTTATTCGTCTGCGAATAGCAGTTTCATCACTGGCAGCGGTTCCCTTACAGTACTAACAGGACCTGCAACTGACTATGCTGGTTGGGCTGCATTGTATGGCATCAGTTCTGCAGCTGGTGACAACGACAATGATGGCGTAACAAATTTCGAAGAGTATGCCTTTGGGCTGAATCCGATCAATGGATCGCAGGCGAGTCCGATCATTGTTCCTCTGGATCAAACATCGGGCCGTTTTTCTTTTACACGTCGTACACCATCGCTCACAGGATTGACCTATACCATCTGGTATTCCTCAAATCTTTCGATCTGGACGCAAGACACGGGAGCCAGCATCGGAACTCTCGAAGTGCATGGAGACGTGCAAACCGTTCCGATTACGATTAGCTCCTCTTTGCTCAGCAACTCGAAACTTTTCATCCGCGTCCGAGCGCAGTAATTGCACTGGAAACGCCAAGCCCCTGTTTTGCCTTTTTTTTCAAAATCCGCCAAGCTGGGGCACTGCACTCCCAGATACCTGCACATTTTAACGGGTAGTCAAGATGATACCACCTGATATGATACTCTATTCTTCGAAAGAATTTCATTTGATCAATTCTCTATGAAAACCCGTAATAATCCCCTGATACTAATCATAGCATCGTACATGATGCTCACGTCCAACGCCATCCATGCCGCCGATCTTTCCTGGGACGGCGCGGTGAATAGCAACTGGAATACCACCGATGCAAATTGGTCAGGTTCTACTTGGAGCAACACCTCGCCTGACAATGCGATTTTTACCAACAACACCGGCACGATCAATCTTACCGAAGCGATCACAGCTGGTAACGTGACCTTTGGCCTGACCAATGCCAACACCAGCGGTGCCTTCTCTGGCTCGGCAATGACGATCAATGGCAACCTCACGGCGCAGGCCGACAACAACAATGGCTCCGGCGTTGTCACGACCACGTTTTCCAACAACGTGAGCGTCGGCGGTGACGTGGTAATCAACCGACGCGTCTTGGAGATCAGTGGAGGAACCTTCACCGCGAACCGCATCAGCTCGACCAACGCTTGGGGGCGTCTTCTCATCTCGGGCGGTGCGGTCACGGCGACTAATGGCATTGATGACTCCATCCTCGGCGGCGGAGTCGCGATGAATGTTTTTCTTCAAGGTGGCACGCTCTC